>NZ_RZSF01000023.1:0-39776 GCF_004023325.1 Mesorhizobium sp. M1A.F.Ca.ET.072.01.1.1
CACCCACATGTCGCGGATCGCGGTAGCGATGCTGGGAACGGTTCCGATCGTCTCGACGCGAAACTCATGCGGCAGCCAGCGCTGGTCGAACAGGAGAAGAGCCTTTGAAAGTCGGCGAACGCCACTATCGTACAATTTGGCTCAGCAACGACAAACGCTCGGTCGAGATCATCGACCAGCGCGGCCAATGCGTTGACCTCGTCGATGCTGTGGATCTCACGCCGGTTCACGGCGATGTGGCGGCCGAAGCGCAGCGCCTTTGCTTCACATTTGGCGCGAAGGTCTGCGTCGGCAATGGTCTCGAAATCGGCATTGTGGGCGAGACCGAGGATACGCCGGTGCACCTCGATGCCGGCGAAGCCGAGCAGGTCGGTCCAGATGCCGGAGAGCATGTGGTCGAGCGCCTGTTCGGAACCGAGCAGGTCGCCCTGATCCTCGAACAGGCTCTTCTGGTAGAGGATGCCGGTGCGCTCGGTTCGCCACAAATGCGAAAACTCGGCGCGGAACACCGCCCAGCTCTCGGCCGTGACCTTAAGCAGGTAGGCGCGCATCGAATCCCGGCTACCTTTCTGCTCATGGCCCCGCTGCGAGAAGAAGGCCATCCAGAAATTGGCGAGCAGCATGCCGACGTCGAAGGCGATCGGGCCGTAGAAGGCGAATTCCGGATCGATCATCCGGGTCTCGGTATCGGTCACCATGATCGAACCGGAATGCAGGTCGCCATGCAGCAGTGTTTCGGCATTGGCGGCGAAGAGGTGCTTCAGCCGCTGCGCCTCGACCTTGAGGTCGCGGTCGGCGCGCAATTCGGCCACCAGGCGGTCGAGCTGCGGGCTGGTGTGCCGGTTCATCTCGGCGTCGAAATAGGGATCGGAGAACACCAGGTTCTCGGTGATGTCGCAGAGCTCGACATTGTCGGCGAACAGCGCGAGATCGGCCTTGCGCTCTTTTGTCGGCATTGAGAGGTCCGAGCCGCGGAACAGCGTGCGGGCCATGAACAGGCCGATGTCGCGCGCAATGTTCGGCAGCTCGCGGCCGTCGATCAGCGCGCGACGCAGGATGATGTAGGGCGGCGCCAGATACTCCATGACAATTAGCGCCTGGTCCTCGTCGAAATAATAGATCGCGGGCACCGAGCCTTGCGCTCGGCGCTGTTGCCTCGTCAGCGCGTGATACTCGAAGAAAGAGCGCTTCAAAGGCAGCGGCCAGCTGTCGCCGACCAGGCGCACATAGGGCAGCGCCTGCTTGACCACCGCCGCGCCCTGGTCGCCCTCGACGATGAAAACGAGGTTCAGATTGCCGTCGCCGACCTCGCGTACTTTCCAGTGGCCGGCGTCCTTGCCAATGCGCTCGGTAAGCGCTGTGGTCTCGCCGAGGCGCTTCGGCAGCGTCTCCACCGACAATGCTTCGAACTTCCCGGTCATCCTCTCCCTCCTGCGCGTGGTGTCCCACGATAACCGAGCCACGGCGGCCGGGCCAAGCTAGGGAGCGCTCTGGCAATTGTCAATCGTGTTGACAATTGCCGAGTGAGCCCATAGCGTCATGGATCAGGGAGGAACGAATGGGCGCAGATGCCGTGTTCCGTGTGGACGGCCTGAGGAAATCCTTCGGCCAGAACGAGGTGCTTGGCGGCATCGCGCTGGATCTCTATGCGGGCGAGGTCACCGTGCTGATGGGCGCCAACGGCGCCGGCAAATCCACCCTGGTCAAGATCGTCAGCGGCGTGTACGCGCGCGGCGGCGGCACGATGCGGCTCGCCGGCCAGGCCTTCGATCCCGGCTCGCCGGCAGAAGCGATCCGCGCCGGTGTCGTCACCGTTCATCAGAACATCAATGACGGCGTTGTCGCAGATCTCGACGTCGCCACCAACCTGACGCTCGACCGGCTGAGCGGCAAGGGCGCATCGCTGCTGTTCAAGCCCGCCAATGTCCGCGTCGAAGCCAGGGCCGTCGCCGACCGCATGGGGCTTACGCTCGATCTTAAGGCACGCGTCGCGGACCTCTCACTCGCCGATCGTCAGATGGTCGCGATTGCCCGCGCCATGGCGCACCAGCCGAAAGTGCTGATCCTCGACGAGCCGACCTCCTCGCTGTCGAGCGCCGAGGCCGACCGGCTGTTTGCGCTGATCGACAGGCTGCGCGGGCAGGGTGTCGCGATCCTCTATATCTCGCATCGCATGTCCGACATCAGGCGCTTGGCAGACCGCATCGTCTCGATGCGTGACGGCGTCGTCTCCGGCGTGTTCGACCGGAAGCCGCTCGACTATGAGGGCGCGGTCAATGCCATGCTCGGCCGCAAGATCCTGCTCGACCGGGTCATTGCCAGAAGCTCGGCGCGCGCGGTCTTCACCGCCCAAGGCCTGCAGCTGGCGCCCGGCGCCAGACCGATCTCGATGACGCTCGGCGCTGGGGAGGTGGTGGCGATCACCGGCCTGGTCGGCGTCGGCAAGACGGCGCTCGCCGAAACTTTGTTCGGCGTGCGCAGGCCGCTCGCCGGCACCATGCATATGGACGGTAAGCCCTACGCACCGGGATCCGCGTGCGAGGCGATCGCTGCCGGCGTCTTCCTCGTGGCCAAGGACCGCGCGATGAGCGGCATCGTCGACGGCTTCAACATCGAACGCAACATCAGCCTGCCGTTTCTCAAGCGCATGTCCGGCTTCGGTGTCATGAAGAAGCGGGCAGAGCGGGCTGCCGCACGCCGCCAGATCGACGAGCTCGGCATCGTCTGCCGCTCCGAGAAGGACGAGCTTTCCGCGCTTTCGGGCGGCAACCAGCAGAAGGTGATGGTGGCGCGCTGGATGTCGCAGGCCTCGCGCCTGTTCATCCTCGACGAGCCGTTCCAGGGCGTCGATATCTCGGCTCGGCGCGACATCGCAACCAAGCTCAGGGCGAGCGCCGACGGCCGCGCCACACTGCTCTTCGTCACCGAGATCGACGAGGCCCTGGAGACCGCCGACCGCATCCTGGTGATGTCGGAGCACGCGATCGTCGGCGAGCACAGGAACGATGACATCGATCTCGATCGGCTGCTGGCTGAGGTGGCCGGCGGGCCGCTCACCAGCGCGGCGTGAGATCGTATGGATGACGAGACTTGGAGTGCAGGCATGAGTTCCAGTTTGGCGGAGAGGGCAGCAGCGCGGGGGCGTTCGATAACATTGCGCGACTATGCGATCCGCTATGGTTTCATCATCCTGCTGGTCGGGCTGATCGCCTATTTCGCGATCGCCGCCGACGGCTTCGCCTCGCCGCAAAGCGCCGTCTTCATCTTCCAGTCGGTCGCCATCACCGGCGTGCTGGCACTCGGCGTCACCGCGACACTTGTCGTCGGCGGCTTCGATCTGTCGATCGGCTCGGTCGCCACCAGCGCCATGATGGCGGCTTCCTATGCCATGGTTGTGCTGGAGCAGAACGCCGTCGTCGCCGTCATCGCCTGCCTCGTGATCGGCGCGGTCGTCGGCCTCATCAATGGCTGGCTCATCGTCTACATGCGCGTGCCGGATCTGCTCGCGACGCTCGGCATGATGTTCCTGCTGCTCGGCCTGCAACGCATTCCGACCGAAGGCCGCTCGATCGCCACCGGCATGACGATGCCCGACGGCTCGGTCGCCAACGGCAAGTTCTCGGAAGCCTTCCTGGCGCTCGGCCGCCACCGCATCGACTTCTTCATTCCGAACCTGATCCCGGTCTCGGTGGTGGTGCTGGTCGTGCTCGCCGCGCTCATCTGGTTCTTCCTCGAATACACCCGCTTCGGCCGCATGATGTATGCCGTCGGCAGCAACGAACGCGCCGCCGAACTGGCCGGCGCGCCTGTCAAGGCATACAAGATCTGGGCCTATGTCATTTCGGGAGTTTTTGCCTCGATCGGCGGGATTTTGCTCGCTGCCCGGCTTGGACGCGGCGATATCGCCTCGGGTAATAATCTGCTGCTCGACGCAGTAGCGGCGGCGCTTATCGGCTACGCGGTGCTCGGCGCCGCCAAGCCCAACGCTTTCGGCACGGCCGTCGGCGCGGTGTTCGTCGGCGTCCTGCTGCAGGGCCTGACGATGATGAACGCCCCTTACTACACGCAGGATTTCGTCAAGGGCGCGGTTCTCGTCGTCGCCCTTGTCTTCACCTTCGCCCTTTCCGGCAGGGGCAAGAGATAGTTTCGACCGGGGCATTGAGAACAAAACGGAGGAAGACGAAGTGAGCATCACAAGAAGACTTTTGGGGAAGGCCGCACTCGGCCTCGCGGGCGCGGCGCTGCTCATGCAGGGCACAGCATTGGCGGCGGACCGTCCGGCGCCATTCGACAAGCCGGGCGTCAAGATCGCGCTGGTGCGCTATCTCTCCACCGGTGACTTCTTCCAGGCCTATCTCTCCGGCGTAGAGGCGCAGGCCAAGGCGCTCGGCGTCGATCTACGCGTGCTGGACAGCCGCCAGGACGCAGCGCTCCAGGCCGACATGGTCGACCAGGCGATCGCGCTCGGCGTGCAGGGCATCATCATCCAGCACGGCCTGACGGAATCGATGAAGGACGCCGCCCAGCGCGCCGTCGACGCCGGCATCAAGGTCGTCGCCTTCGACGTCAATGTCGAGAACCCGAAGATCCCGCAGATCGAGCAGTCCGACCGCGATCTCGCGCGCCTCGCGCTCGAACAGGCGGTCAAGGACAATGGCGACGCCTGGAAGGCCGGCTATGTCTATGTCGCCGGCATCGCCCCGCTCGACCGCCGCAACGAAACCTGGGTCGACGTGAAGAAGAAACATTCCGGCATCAGCGAGGTCGCCATGTTCGGCACGCTCGACAATCCGATCGCCAATTCCGTCGCCAACCAGGCGCGCTCGGTGCTGCAGGCGCATCCCGATATCAAGGTGATGTTCGCGCCTTACGACGAGTTCGCCAAGGGCGTGAAGATCGCCGTCGACGAGGCCGGCCTCAACAAGGGCATCAAGATCTACTCGGCCGACATCTCGACGTCCGACATCGCCGCGATGCGCGAGCCGGACAGCGCC
Source organism: Mesorhizobium sp. M1A.F.Ca.ET.072.01.1.1 (assembly GCF_004023325.1). Lineage (NCBI taxonomy): Bacteria > Pseudomonadati > Pseudomonadota > Alphaproteobacteria > Hyphomicrobiales > Phyllobacteriaceae > Mesorhizobium > Mesorhizobium sp. M1A.F.Ca.ET.072.01.1.1. The sequence goes on from NZ_RZSF01000023.1 coordinate 4,995, forward strand.
TGGGCCGCCACCGCCGCCACCAACCCGGCAGTCGTCGGCCAGGTCTCGGTGCGCGCGCTGGCGCAGCTGCTCGCCGGCGAGGATCCCGGCCACAACGTCATCGTGCCGCCGACGCTGATCACCCAGAAGGAACTTATCGACAAGGACATCAAGAACATGGAAGACCTGTCGGCCAAGCTGCCGCAGTTCGCCCATGCCGATGTCGCCATGCCGGCCTGGATGCCGAACCCCAACGCGAAGTAGGCCACGCGCCTGAAGGCAGAAGAGCGGCTCCCGGGCCGCTCTTCTTATTGCCGGAGTCGCTCAGGTAGATCGGGCGGCACGCGCCAGCCCATGCGCCACCAGCCGGTCGATGACTTCCGGGTAGCTGATGCCGCTTGCCGCCATCGCCTTGGCGTACATGCTGATGTCGGTGAAGCCCGGGATGGTATTGAGCTCGTTGATCAGGAACGTCATGTCCGGTCTCACGAAGAAGTCGACGCGCGCCATCGCGTCGCAGCCTAGCGCGCGGAACGCCTTCGCCGCCGTCTCGCGGATCTCGCCTTCGATCGTCTCGGGCAATTCGGCGGGCACCTTAAGTGCTGCTCCATCCTTATCGATATATTTGGCGTCATAGCTGTAGAAGCCGTGGCTTTCGGCCGGCACGATCTCGCCGGGACGGGAGACGAAGAGGCCACCTTCCGTGTCCTCAAGCACGCTGCATTCGATCTCGCGGCCGCGGATGAATTCCTCCGCCAGCAGCTTGCCGTCGTGCCTGAAGCCTTCGGCGAGCGCCGCCTGATAGTCCGTTTCGTCGGAGACCTTGCTGACGCCGACGGAAGAGCCCTGGCGGGCCGGCTTGATGAAGACCGGGAGTCCGAGCGCCTGCTCGATCTCCGGGAAGCCAGGCGCGGCCGCGGGCAGGATGGTGATGGACCGTGCCGTGGGCAGGCCGGCCGCCTTCAGCAACCGCTTGGCGATATCCTTGTCGAGCGCCGTGGCCGAACCGAGAATGCCGCAGCCGGCAAGCGGCACGCGCGCCACCTCCGCCAGTCCTTGCGTGGCGCCGTCCTCGCCATGCAGACCGTGCAGGACGGGAAACAGAATATCGATCGCGGGCAACTCGTAAGGCGGCCCTACGGCCGGAACGGCCAGCATTCGTCCATGCCCGCCGGGCACCAGACAGACCTCCGCTCCGTTCGACGGTGTCGCCAGCGCGCCGTCCTCGAAGCGGCTGAGCAGCCATTGCCCTTCGCGGGTGACGAAGATCGGAACGGCATCATACTTCCCCGGCTCCAGCGCGCCCATGACATTGTTCGCCGAAAGCACCGACACGTCGTGCTCGGCGGACCGCCCGCCAAAGAGCACACCAATACGCAGTCTTTTTTCGGCCATCCACATCTCCACAATGCTCGAGGATCAGAAACCGACGGCGATGCCGCGCCGGGCGAAAAAGCGGTCGAAACTGGCGAGCGGCAGCGTGACGTCCGCCTGGCTCTGCCTGTCGTGTCCGGAAGGGTTGTGGAAGCGGATTTCGCCTGGCGAGGCGGCCGTCACCAGCACCAGATGCCCGCCTTTCGACGGCGGCTCGCGCTCGGGCCAGCGGATGCCTGGGTGAACCGAGGCGATGAAATAGCGCCACTTGCAAAGAAGACCGGGCACCGTGCCCGCATCGACATTCGTCACCGTCTCGGCGAACAGGCCGAAACGTTCGCGCACGAACCGGACGAAGGGCTCGTAGATCAGTCCCTTGATCGTACCCTCTCCTTCATTGACGACATAGCCGCCATAGGCCGTACAGGCGCGGGCGAGCTCAAGCGTCGGATGAATTTCGCCGCGCGCGGCAAGGATCATCTTCAGGCAGGCCATGCCGCAGGCATTCACGGCCCAGCGTGCATAATCCTCAATCGTCTCGGCGCCGGAATTGCGCCACATCGGGTCGCGGTGCAGAGCCGATGGTCCCTCCGCCAACAGCGGCAAAGTCATGCCGGGCGATTCCCACTGGCTGAAATAAGGCACTTCCCTGGATTGCATAGCGGCTCCAGCCTTGTGTCCCGCAAGCGAGGCGCAAGGCACCCCTTAAAGCTGTTCGAGCAATAAGCAAAAGATTTGCGCGGATTTTGACCGGTTGGAGCAGTTTTCCAGCAGACGTGAAATGGGCTTCAGTCCTGACCTGGGTCGCGACACGGAGAGAGCGGCCCGTCGTTCTGGGAAAGCGACGGGCCGCTCAGAGAGATCTCCTGTTTCTTCAGCGCAGCGCCGCGGCGATATTGCCGCCGTCCACCGTCGTCACGTCGGCGGTGGTGCGTTCGGCCAGCGCCTGATGCAGGAAGGCCTGCGCCACGTCGTCGGCCGTCACTTCCTGGCCGAGCAGATTGCCGGACATGTATTCCTTTTCCGAGACACCGCGCGCGCCCGAGCGGCTGGCAATCATGGCGTCGGTCAAAAGCCCGGACCGGATGCGGTCGGCGTTGACCGCGTTCGAGCGGATGCCGTAGGCGCCGTAGTCCAGGGCATACTGGCGCGACAGGAACAGCGTCGCCGCCTTGGGCAGGCCGTAGGCGCCGAATTTCGGCCCGGGATTGATGGCCTGCTTGGAGGTGTTGAACAGAAGCACGCCGCCCGTGCCCTGTTCGAGCATGATGCGCACCGCGTTCTGCGCCGCCGACTGGTGGGCGAAGAAGTTGAGCTCGAAGCTCTTGCGCAGCAGCGCGTCGTCGATTTCGCCGATCCGGCCTTCCCAGGCCGCGCCTGCATTCGAGACCAGGATGTCGACGCCGCCGTAGACCGCGACCGCCTTGTCGAAGGCGGCGCGCACCTCGGCCGGGCTGGTGATGTCGGCGCCGACCCCGATCGAATTGTTACCCGCCGCCTTTGCCGCTTCCGCGGCCTTGGCCGGATCCAGATCGACGATGACCGCATGCGCACCGTTTGCGGCGAACAGCTTCGCCGTCGCGGCGCCGATCGCCCCGGCGCCGCCGGTGATCAACGCCACCTGGCCGGTCAGCGGCTTCGGCTTGTTCGAGGCGAGCTTGGCCTGCTCCAGCGACCAGTATTCGAGCGGGAAGAGGTCGGCCTTGGAGAGCGGCTGGAAATTGCCGATGGCTTCCGCGCCGCGCACCGCCTCGATCCACATCTCGCCGACATCGGAGGCGATTTTCGCGTCCTTCAGCGTGCGGCCGTGGCCGAACATGCCGAGACCCGGCACCAGCGTCAGCCGCGGCATCGGGTCGAGCATGGTGCGCTTGACGTCATCCAGCGCGTCGTTGGTCTCGAAATAGGCGCGGTAGTCCTTGGCGAAAGCCTCGACATGGCTACGGACGGCGACCTTGTAGTCGCCGAGCTTGTCGGCGTCGGGAGCCGGGACCGCCATCGGCCCGGTCTTGATGCGGATCGAAAGATCGGGCGTCGACACGCCGCGTCCGGCCAGCTCGGCGATCCTGGCCGAATTGATGAAATCGACGATCGCATCCGAGGTCCGGAAATCGCTGATCATGCGGTCGAAGCGGCCTTCGCCGCGCGCCACTGCGACAGCGCCGCGCAGCGTCGGCGCGATGTCGCTCGCCTTGGCGAGCTTAGCCGGCAGCGCCGCCTTGGTCGCCTGCGGCTTGCCGTTCTTGGCGATATAGTCCTCGGCGATGGTCACATAGTGGATCATGCGGTCATAGGCCTGCCTGGCATCGTCGCCGAAGGTGAAGATGCCGTGCTTGTCGAGGATCAGGCCTTCGACGCTGGGGTCGGCGTCAAAAACGTCCGCCGCGACCTTGGCGAGCTCGAAGCCCGGCTTGATGTAGGGCACGTAGCCCATTTTGTCGCCGAACACCGTCTTCACCAGCGCCTTGCTGTTCTCCTGGTCGACGATGGCAAGGATCGCGGTCGAATGCGTATGGTCGACGAATTTAAGCGGCAGAAAGGCGTGCAGGAGTGTCTCGACCGATGGATTCGGCGAGGCGGGGTCGATGAGATTGGAACGCTGCAGCGCCACCATGTCCTCGTCGGAGAGCGTGTCCAGCGCGCGCGCCTTGAGCAGCGCGCCCATCTTCACCGCCGGCAAGCCTTGCGGCTCGATGACGGCCATGTCCCAGCCGCTGCCCTTGACGCAAAGCACGTCCCATTCGTCACCGACCAGATCGGTGGCCCTGGTCTTGCAGGAGGTATTGCCGCCGCCATGCAGCACCAGCCGCGGCTCGCCGCCGAGCAGGCGGGTCGTGTAGACGCGCAGCGCAAGGTCGCGGCGGACGCCCTTCCTCGCGTAGTCGGCAACCATCTTTTCCGCGTCGGCGTCGTTCCAAAGGTTCTTCATGTCGTTCCGTCCGATTCCGTATTTTGTCTGCTCATGAACAGGAAGCCGCGACGTCTTGATGACAGAAGCGGCGAGGGTGGTTCCTACGAGGCCTTCTTGCTGACCGCGCAGGCGTGATCGAGAAGGCGCCCCGCCATATGCGCGCCGACCACCAGATGCGTGCAGAGTCCGCCGCCGATTGCGGCCAGCAGCGGCTCGAACTTGCTGTCCTCCTGCACCACCATCAGCCGCTTCCCGATGGCGCGCAGCGAGGCGAGCTCGGCGGAAATGACCCGCCGGTTGTAGCTGCAGTCGAGCGCCTCGCCGCTTGCATCGATGATGTGTCCGGCGATGACGCCGGCCGCGCCTTCCTTGCGCAGCGCGGCCATTTCGGCCGGCGTCAGCGCGCCGCATTTGACCAGATGGCTGTCGGCGTCCACGGCGCCGACGGAATAGAGCGCGAGATCGCAGTCGCTGATGCCGGCAAGCTGGTCGCTGATCACCGGCTCGGCGCGCAGGCCCTCTGCCAATTCTTCCGTGGACAGCACCAGCGGCGCGTAAAAATTCAGACCCTTGGCGTTCAGCCGCCGCGCGATCTCCATCGTGCACTGATCGGGTCGATAGGAATAGGGCGCGCCGAGGTTGCCGCAGAGCTGCACCACGGTGACGTCCTGCAGATCGGCATAGGACATGATGTCGGCGATGGTGTAGACCGTGCGGCCCCAGGCGACGCCGATGCGGTCGCCCTTCTTCACCAGTTCCAGGAAGACGCTCGCCGCCAGGACGGCGATGTCGGTCGACGGGTCGGCGACATAGGCGTTTTCCGGCGCGATCCAGACGGCGTCGAGCTTGAAGGCGTCCTCCAGCCTGCGCGCCATGACATCGTCGGTGAAAAGCTGCGTCGAGGTCGAGATGTTGACGATGCCGGTCTCGCGCGCCTTGCGAAGATACATGGCGACCGATGCGCGCGAAATCTTGAGCTGGTTCGCCACTTCGTCCTGGCGAAGGCCATGCGCATAGTAAAGCCAGGCGGCCTTGTGGATGAGCTGTTCTGCCGGTCGGATCGCCATGCCGCCTCCTCGGCTGACATTAGTCACGGCTCTCGACAAAAGTCAAATCCAGCCGGCTGGGTTATTCGTCCTCCGGCGCCGGCATGTTCGGGGTGGCTGCCCTTCTACCGAGCACTCATGTCATAGCATTTCCCGGTCGTTCAGGGGGATGGCATGATCGCGGGCCTGCGGTTAGAAAGCTCGAAAAGACTTTTGGGGAGGATGGGATGGCCAATCCCTACGAACAGGATCTCGAACGGAACGCCGCCAACCACCAGCCGCTGACGCCGCTCACCTACCTTGAGCGGGCGGCCAAGACCTATCCCGACCATGTCGCCATTATCCACGGCAGCCAGCGCATCTCTTATCGCGATTTCTGGCGGCGGTCGCTGAAGCTCGCCTCGGCGCTGTCGAAGCACGGCATCGGCAAGGGGGATACGGTCACGGTGATGCTGTCGAACACGCCGCCGATGCTGGAGGCGCATTTCGGCGTGCCGATGGTGAAGGCGGTGCTGCATTCGCTGAACACCCGCCTCGATGCCGCCGTCATCGCCTTTCAGCTCGACCATGCCGACACCAAGGTGCTGATCGTCGACCGCGAGTTCTCGGGCGTGGTCAGGGAGGCGCTGGCATCGGCCAAGGCCAAGCCATTGGTCATCGACTATGACGACCCCGACTACGCCGCCGATGCGCCCTATCCGAAGGGCGAGCGGATCGGCTCGCTCGACTATGAGGACTTCGTCGCCGGCGGCGACGAGGCTTTTGCATGGTCGATGCCCGACGACGAATGGGACGCCATCTCGCTCAACTATACTTCCGGCACGACCGGCAATCCAAAGGGCGTCGTCTACCACCATCGCGGCGCCGCCCTGATGGCCTACACCAACACCATCCATGCGGGCATGGCCAAGCACGCCGTTTATCTTTGGACGCTGCCGATGTTCCACTGCAACGGCTGGTGCTTTCCCTGGACGCTCGCCGTGCAAGCCGGCACCCATGTCTGCCTCCGCTGGGTACGGGCAAAGCCGATCTATGACGCCATCGCCGACCATCGCGTTACCCATCTTTGCGGCGCGCCGATCGTCATGTCAGTGCTGATCAACGCGAAAGACGAGGACAAGCGCCAGTTCGCCCAGACCGTCACCTTCAACACGGCCGCCGCGCCGCCGCCCGAGGCGGTGCTTTCCGGCATGGCCGATGCCGGCTTCGCCGTCACCCATCTCTACGGCCTGACCGAGACCTATGGGCCGGCCGTCGTCAACGAATGGCACAATGAGTGGGACGAGCTGGAGAAAGGCCCGAGGACGGCGATGAAGGCGCGCCAGGGTGTGCGCTATGCCGCGCTGGAAGGGTTGACCGTGATCAACCCCGAGACGATGGCCGAGACGCCGGCCGACGGCGAGACCATCGGCGAGGTCATGTTCCGCGGCAACATCGTCATGAAGGGCTACCTGAAGAACCGCAAGGCCACCGACGAGGCTTTTGCCGGCGGCTGGTTCCACTCCGGCGATCTCGGTGTCATGCACCCGGACGGCTACATCCAGCTCAAGGACCGCTCCAAGGACATCATCATCTCGGGCGGCGAGAACATCTCGTCCATCGAGGTCGAGGACGCGCTCTACAAGCATCAGTCCGTCGCATCCTGCGGAGTGGTTGCCCGCGCAGATGAGAAATGGGGCGAGGTGCCTGTCGCCTATGTCGAGCTGAAGCCCGGCATGGTTGCGAGCGAGGCCGAGATCATCGAGCATTGCCGTGGGTTGCTCGCCCGCTTCAAAGTGCCGAAGGCGGTGGTGTTCGCCGAGATTCCGAAGACATCCACGGGGAAGATCCAGAAGTTCAGGTTGAGGGAAATGGCGAAGGGCCTCTGAGTTCGTCATCCTAGGGTGGAGCAGTCGCGAAGCGACGTCGCGGAAACCCTAGGATCCATTCCGTGACCATGCGGCCATGTCCCAGCGGTTGAGAATAGCTGGCAGGTGGACGTCAGATGTATATTGGCGTAACACATTGATACCGTTTCATTCTTTGACATAGGTCACGGAATGGATCCTCGGGTCTGCGCGCGTCGCTTCGCTCCTTGCTCCGCCCGTGGATGACGACGTCCACAGGCGTCAATGGCTAGTCGTCAGTGTGACCCACGCCCACCCTCGCATCTGTCACCATCTGTCACCATTTTGTACGCGTATATCGATTCCGCGTTGACTCCGGGCCACTTTGGATTTACGAGTGACGAAAATTGAAATTCGTCACTCGTAAATCGAAAGCACCATGTCAGAAGCCGCCAACATCGTGGCCGACCCCGCCAGACAGGAGAATGTGACGCGCATTCTCGACTGTGCCGAGCGCCTGTTCCGGCATTACGGCTACGGCAAAACCAACGTTGCCGACATTGCCCGCGAGCTCGGCATGTCGCCGGCCAACATCTACCGCTTCTTCGCCTCCAAGGTCGAAATCCACCAGGCCGTCTGCGGCCGCATGCTCGGCGCCAGCTACGCGATGGCCTACGAGATTTCGCGCCTGCCGATCAGCGCGGAGGAGCGGCTGCGCCGTTACGTTCACGCCCAGTACAAGATGACGCTGGAAGTCATGCTCGACGACCAGAAGGTGCATGAGATGGTGATCGTCGCGCTCGAGCGCGACTGGGGCGTCATCGACAAGCATGTCGACCGCATCCACGACCTGCTCGCCGACGTCATCCGCGACGGCATAGAGGCCGGCGAGTTCAGGAAGCAGGACCCGGTGATCGCCTCGCGCTGTTTCGGCGCCTCCACCGTCATCCTGTGCCATCCGCAGATGGTCGCCCAGTGCCTTGCCAAGACCAACCGGGCAATGCCGGACGACCTTATCGACTACGCAATCAGAGCCTTGAAATAGCCGCTGCCCCGCGGGTGCCGGTCGACGTTTATCTCCAGTTCGGGAGTGCTAAGGTGTCTTTGTCCAGTTCCATCCTCCGCAGGTTGCCGGCCGCCGGCCTCCCAGTCGTCGGCGTCGTTGTCGCGGCGCTCGGGCTTGCCGGCTGCAGCCAAGAGAAGAAAGCGGAAGCCCAGGAAGTCATCCGGCCGGTGAAGGTCGTCGAGATCGGCGAGGCCGAGACCACGCGCCAGCTCGACTATTCCGGTTCAGTGCGCGCCCGCACCGAGATGAATCTCGGCTTCCGCATCGCCGGCAAGGTCACCGAGCGTCTCGTCGACATCGGCCAGCATGTCAACGAGGGCGACGTGCTTGCCCGCGTCGACCCCTCCGACTACGAGCTGTCGGTGAAGAGCGCCGAGGCGAGCCTCGACGCCGCCGAGCGGCAGGTCGAGACCGTCGATCTCGCCAGGAAGCGCGCCGAGCAGCTCTATGCCAAGAACTTCGCGCCTAAGTCGCAGCTCGATCAGGCCGTTCTGAGCTATGATCAGGCCGTGGCGACGCGCGATGCCGCCCGTTCGACCCTGGCCCAGGCGCAGAACCAGGTCCATTACACCGATCTCAAAGCCGGCAAGGCCGGCATCGTCACCGCCATCTCGGCCGATATCGGTCAGGTGGTCGGCGCCGGCACGCCGGTCATGACGGTTGCCGTCGACGGCGAGAAGGAAGTGCTGATCGCGGTGCCGGAAATGGACATCGCCGGCTTCCGCCCGGGCAAGGAGGTCAAGGCGAGCTTCTGGTCCGACGAGGCGCTGACCCTTGACGGCAAGGTCCGCGAGGTGGCCGGCAGCGCCGATCCGCAGTCGCGCACCTTCGCGGTCCGGGTGTCGCTGCCCAACGATGCGCGGGTGCTGCTCGGCATGACCGCCAATGTCGCGGCGACCGTCGGCAGCAAGGCGCAGCTGGTGTCTATCCCGCTGACCGCGATGGCTGAGAAGGACGGCAAGCACATCGTCTGGACGGTCGACCGCGCGTCCGACACGGTGCATCCGCGCCCGATCAAGGTGGCGAACTTCACCGCCGACGGCGTTGCCGTTGCCGAAGGTTTGAAGCAGGGCGACGTGGTGGTGGCCGCCGGCACACAGTTCATGACCGACAATCTGAAAGTGAAGCCTTCCGGCGATGCCGCCCAGCAGTCCGCCTCGGCGGAGGATGACGTCGCCGCCACCAGCAGCCTGCGCTAACCAGGCGAAAGAACGCCTTTCCCGACCTCGCTGCCGTGAGCCGCGAGCCGGGCAGGGCATGGGTTCCGGGCGGCGAAATCGCCCGATCGACGAGACGCGGCATTGGTATCCCCCGCACCACGGCCGCGTCGAGCGCGATTGCGAGTCTCTCTCCGCTTGAGGTGCTCGCCGCCCGGAAGCCCACCGAGAACTCATGAGCCGCAAGGCATGCTGCCTTGCCGCCAATTGGACTGGACCTGCGCCATGACCACGGACAGCAGCACTGAAAAGCGTCCCTTCAACCTCTCGCGCTGGGCGATCGGGCATCCGAGCATCGCGCGCTTCCTGTTCGGCCTCATCATCCTGGCCGGCGCGCTCGGCCTGATGCGCATGGGCCAGAAGGAAGACCCGGACTTCACCTTCCGCGTCATGGTCGTGCAGGCAGTCTGGCCGGGCGCCTCGATCCAGGACATGGAAGACCAGGTCGTCAACAAGATCGAGCGCAAGCTGCAGGAGACGCCGCATCTCGACTTTGTCCGCTCCTACACCCGCGCCGGCAGCGCCATCATCACGCTCCAGGTAAAGGGCGACACCAACGCCGAGGAGGTGAAGGATGCCTTCTACCAGGTGCGCAAGAAGGTCGGCGATATCGCCAACGAACTGCCGCAGGGCCTGCTCGGCCCCTATTTCAACGACGAGTTCGGCGACACCTTCATCACGCTGCATTCGATCAGCGGCGACGGCTTCACCTATCCCGAGCTGAAGAAATTCGCCGTTCAGGCGCGCGACATGCTGCTGGCGACGCCGGGCGTCGAAAAGGCCGTCATCATTGGCGACCAGCCCGAGAAGATCTATATCGATGTGTCCTCCAAGGCGCTCGCCGAGCGCGGGCTGACGGTGCTTGACCTGCAGAATGCCGTGAAAGGGCAGAACGCCGTCGATCCGGCGGGCTCGGTCGATACCGGCCTGCGCTCGGTTCGCATCTCGGTCGAGGGCGACGTCACCAAGGCCGCCGATATCCGCGAGCTGAGGCTGCGCGCCGGCAATCAGGTGACGCGTCTTGGCGACATCGCCACGGTCTCTTCCGGCCTCGAGGACCCTTATGAGCGCAAGTACCGCTTCAACGGCCACGAAAGCGTCCAGGTCGGCGTCGTCATGGCCAAGGGCTTCAATGTCAGGGACGTCGGTAAGGATGTCGAGGCGACCTACAAGCGCTTCGAGGAAGGTCTGCCCTATGGCGTTGCGGTCGACCAGATCTCCGACCAGCCGGAGGTGGTCAAGGATGCCGTCAACGAATTCATGGAGGCGCTCGGCGAAGCGTTGCTGATCGTTCTCGTCGTCTCGTTCCTGTCGATCGGCTGGCGCTCCGGCCTGGTGATCGCGATCGCCATCCCGCTGGTTTTAGCCGCCACCTTCGCCATCATGTACGAGATCGGCATCGACCTGCAGCGCATCTCGCTCGGCGCGCTGATCATCGCGCTCGGTCTGCTGGTCGACGACGCCATGATCGTCGTCGAGATGATGGAGCGCAAGCTGGAGGAGGGGCTGGTCAAGATCGAGGCGGCGAGCTTCGCCTATTCCTCGACCGCCTTCCCGATGCTGACCGGCACGCTGATCACCACCGCCGGCTTCATCCCGGTCGGCTTCGCGGCCTCCACCGCGGGCGAATATGTGCGCACGCTGTTCTATGTCGTCGGCATCGCACTGGTCGTGTCGTGGTTCGTCGCGGTCTATTTCACGCCGTGGCTGGGCTACATGATCCTGAAGCAGCGCAAGCACGCCGGCACCCACCACGACGTTTTCGACACCGGCTTCTACCGGCGGCTGCGTGCTACGGTCACCTGGGCCGTGCGCCACCGCATCATCGTGCTGGCGATGACGCTGGTCACTTTCGGCACCAGCCTCTGGGCCTTCCAGTTTATCCCGCAGAACTTCTTCCCGCAGTCGTCACGTCCGGAAATCCTGGTCGATCTCTGGCTGCCGGAAGGTACCTCGATCAAGGAGGTCGAGAACCAAGCCAAGGCGCTCGAAGCGAAGATGATGGACGACCAGGACAAGCGCTTCATCGCCACCTATATCGGCGAGGGCGCCCCGCGCTTCTTCCTGCCGCTGGACCAGCAGCTTCGCAATCCGAACTTCGCCCAGCTTCTGGTGATGGCCAAGGATGAGCCGGCGCGCGAGCGGCTGATCGTCAAGATGCGAGGCATCCTCGCCAAGGACTTCCCGTCGATCCGCGCCAAGGTCGATCGTTTGTTCCTCGGGCCGCCGACCGGCTGGCCGGTGCAAATGCGCATCATGGGGCCGGATCGCCAGGAGGTGCGCCGCATCGCCGACGAGGTGAAGGCAAGGTTCGAAGCAAACCCGCTGCTCGGCGCCGTCCATGACGACTGGCTGGAGCCGGTGCCGGCGATGAAGATGGTGATCGACCAGGACCGAGCCCGGGCACTAGGCGTCACATCGCAGCGCATTCGCCAGATGCTGCAGGCAACCATGTCCGGTGCGCCGCTCGACGATTTCCGCGACGGCGAAGAGACGGTCTCGATCGTCGCCCGCGAGCCGGAGGCGACCCGTCATCTGCTGTCCTCGGTCGACTCCGTCTATATCCCGACCGACTTCGGTGGCTCCGTGCCGCTGTCCCAGGTGGCGAAGGTGGTGCCGGTGATGGAGCAGGGCATAGAGTGGCGGCGCGACCGTCTGCCGACCATCAGCGTGCGCGCCACGTTGCCGGATGGCGTGCAGTCGAACGACGTCGTCACCAAGATGTACAACGACATGAAGGACCTGCGCGCCGGCCTTGCGCCCGGCTACAAGATCGAGGTCCAGGGCGGCGCGGAGGACTCGGCCGAAAGCCAGGCCTCGATCGCCGCCAAGGCACCGATCATGCTGGCCGTCATCGTCATCTTGCTGATGGTCCAGCTGCAGCATTTCGGCAAGTCGATGCTGGTGCTGGCCACCGGCCCGCTGGGCATCATCGGCGCCGCGGCAGCCCTTCTGATCAGCGGCGCGCCGTTCGGCTTTGTCGCCATCCTCGGCGTCATCGCGCTGCTTGGCATCATCATGCGAAACTCGATCATTCTGGTCGACCAGATCGACCAAGACATCACCGCCGGCATGGATCGATCGGAAGCGATCGTCGGCGCTGCGGTGCGCCGCTTCCGCCCGATCATGCTGACGGCGCTGACCGCGGTGCTTGCGCTGATCCCGATCTCGCGCGCCGTCTTCTGGGGGCCTCTGGCCTACGCCATGATGGGCGGCATCCTCGTCGCCACCGTGCTCACCATCCTGGTGCTGCCGGCGGGCTATGCCCTGTTCTTCGGCCGCGAGCCCAAGACGGCCAAGACAGGCGAGCAGGCGCAGGAGCCGGAACAGGTCGAAGGCATCGAAAGACCGCAGCTGGCGCTGGCTGCGGAATAAGAAGGTGGCAACCTCGAATCATCCGCCATCGGCGAAAGCCCGTGGCGGATGATGCGCATCGAAAGAACGCCTCTCGGCGCCGCGGCGCGCTCGGCGAGGCGCCTACGCCAATTCCTCGGAATGCGCGATCGTCACGCCATACTCCGCGGCCGAGTCGAGCATCGTGTGCCACAGGCTTTCGGCGAAGGTTGCGAATACCAAGAGGTTGAACACGGCCTGGCCGTCTTGTCGGTTCTTCCCGCGCCAGAGCGTCACGCTGGTATGGTCGATCGAGGTGGCGGCTGCCGTGCCGACCGGGAATATTTCGGGGTGCAGGTCGATCGACGACAGCTTGGCCAGCAGCGTGCGCGCCTTGTCGCCGGAAACGCTGATCAATGCGCGCGCATGCGCTTGATCGGAAAGCGAGGCCAAACCGGCAAACACCGGGGCAAGGGTCTCCATCCTATGCCCGCCGCCTCTCGACAGCACCAGGAACTGGTCCGGTCCTGACCAGATCAGCGTCGCGTCGGTCGTGTCGACCGCCTCGGGTGTTTCCGGCGCGCCGACGCCGAAGCGAGTCTTCGCGGCATTGACCGTCTCGGCCGCCTTGCCGCGCCGCGCCATCACCTGAACGAGGTCGAAATTGCGGATCTCGGTCAGCGACACGCCGGCTTCGCCCGGCGCGCCATAACGGCCGGCGACCAGGGCGCGCTCGAGCGGGCTGCGGATGTTCCAGGAAAAATCAGCCACGCTGGCGCCCTCCATCCGGATCGTAGAAGACGGAATTGCAGAGCTCGACATCGTACTCCTCGCCACGCAGCGGATCATGCGCGCGCACGATCTCGCCGATGCGCGCACGGCCACGCTCGACGAGGCCGAGCCCGATCCACTGGTCGAGCACCGGCGAGAAGCAGACCGAGGTTACATAGCCCTGGTCGTTGTCTGGTCCGGGGGTCTCGCCCTTGGGAACGATGTGCGCGCCGGAGCGTAGGCGGCGCGACGCCTTGTCGGTCGGCTTGATGCCGACGACCACCTGCCGGTTCGGCGCGACGAGTGCTTCGCGGCCGGCCATGACGCGGCCGATGAAATCCTTCTTGGTCGACATCATCTTGCCGAGACCGAGATCGGCAGCCGTTGTGGTGCCGTTGAGCTCCGGCCCGGCGACATGGCCCTTTTCGATGCGCATCACGCCGAGCGCCTCGGTGCCGTAAGGCGTCACGCCGAACGGCTTTCCCGCGATCAGCAGGTTGCGCACCAGAGCCTCGCCGTAGCGCGCCGGCACCGAAATCTCGAACGCCATCTCGCCGGAGAAGGAGATCCGGAACAGCCTCGCCTTGAGGCCGCCGCGCAGCTTGACTTCGCGCGCGCCCATGAACGGAAAGCCTTCGTTCGACAGGTCCTCGGCCGGATCGACGATCTCCTTCAGCAGATCGCGGGTCTTCGGACCGGCGATGGAGAATTGCGCCCACTGGTCGGAGACCGAGGTCAGCTGCACGTCGAGTTCGGGGAACAGGACCTGGCGGCAAAATTCGAGATGCTGCATCACCAGCCCAGCCTTGGCGGTGGTGGTTGTGAGGAAATAATGGTCCTCGGCCAGGCGCGAGGTGGTGCCGTCGTCATAGACGACACCGTCCTCGCGCAGCATCAGTCCATAACGCGCCTTGCCAACTGCGAGGCTGGAGAACGCGTTGATATAGACGCGGTCCAGGAAGGCGCCGGCATCCGGGCCGTGCACGTCGATCTTGCCCAGCGTCGAGACATCGCAGAAGCCGACGCCGCTTCGCACCGCCTTGACCTCGCGGGTGACCGATTCCAGCCAGTCCTTTTCGCCGGGCAACGGATACCATTGCGCGCGTTTCCACAGGCCGGTGTCGACGAACACCGCGCCCTGTTCGGCGGCCCAGTGATGCGACGGCGTCAGCCGCGTCGCATGGAAATTCTTGTCGCGATGGTGACCGGCGAAGGCGCCGATGGCGACCGGCACATAAGGCGGCCGGTAGATCGTCGTTCCGGTTTCGGGAATGGATTTACCCGATACCGCCGCCATGATGGCGAGGCCGGCGACATTCGAGGTCTTGCCCTGGTCGGTCGCCATGCCGAGCGTCGTGTAGCGCTTCAGATGCTCGACCGACTCGAAACCCTCGCGCTGCGCCAGCTCGACATCGGAAGCCGTCACGTCATGCTGCTGGTCGACGAAGGCCTTGCCCTTGCCCGCGACATGCCAGAGCGGCGTCAGCGAAAAGGCCTCGTCGTCGGCGATCGGCGCCGATCCGGCGTTGCCGCTCCGTCCCGCATCGCGCGCCGCTGCAACACCTGCCTCGAAACCTTCCCGCAGGCAGGCGCCAAGGCCGAAGGCGCCGTTCGCCGCGCCTGCCGCCACCATGCCGGGCGGCGCGCCGTCCGGCACGAAGGCGGCGATATCGTCGCGCCATTTCGGCCGGCCGCGATGATGGGAGGTTAGGCCGACCGCCGGGTTCCAGCCGCCGGAGACGGCAAGTCCGTCGGCCTCGACTTCGGCGCGCGCGCCGCCGGTCAGCGACACGGAAATCTTGCGCACACCGCCCTTGCCGCCGTCGACGCCGCTGACTGAGCCGTTGAGCACCGGGAAGCCGCCCTTGCCGGCCAGCGAGCGACGGGCCGGCGAAACGTCTGGCCGCCCATCGATCACCGCAGCGACCTGCAGTCCGGCTGCGATCGCAGCCTCCGCCGTGCGCCAGCCATCCTCATTGTTGGTGAACAGCGCAATGCGTCGCG
The DNA here is from genome assembly GCF_004023325.1 of Mesorhizobium sp. M1A.F.Ca.ET.072.01.1.1. NCBI lineage: Bacteria > Pseudomonadati > Pseudomonadota > Alphaproteobacteria > Hyphomicrobiales > Phyllobacteriaceae > Mesorhizobium > Mesorhizobium sp. M1A.F.Ca.ET.072.01.1.1. The sequence goes on from NZ_RZSF01000023.1 coordinate 20,522, forward strand.
CCGGTGCAGCGGCGTAGCGGTTGATGTAGCTGCGCATGGCGGAGGCCATCATCACGCCAGGCGTATCGTTGCCGGCGAAGACGATGGGACGTTCGATCGCGCCCGCCGCGACGATGCAGTGCTTGGCGACGATACGCCAAAGCCGCTGACGCACCTGATGTTCCGGCGGTACCGGCAGATGGTCGTTGACGCGCTCGATCGCGCCATAGGTACCGCCGTCATAGACGCCGAACAGCGTCGTGCGCGTCATGATGCGAACGTCCGGCATCGCCGCGAGTTCGTCCAGGGTACGGGCAATCCATTCGGCCGCCGGCAGCCCGTCGATCGTACCGCCATCGCCCAGCAAGCGCCCGCCGAGGACAAAATCCTCCTCGCACAGGATGACGTGCGCGCCGCTGCGGCCTGCCGCAAGCGCCGCCGCCAGGCCGGCCGGACCGGAGCCGGCGACCGCCACGTCGCAATGCGCCCACGCTTTGTCATAGCGATCGGGATCGGGAATGCCCGCCGCGTGGCCGAGGCCGGCGGCGCGGCGGATCGCCGGTTCGTAGATCGCTTCCCAGAACTTCGCCGGCCACATGAAGGTCTTGTAGTAGAAGCCGGCGACGAAAATCGGCGCGAAGAGCTGGTTGACCGCCATGACGTCGAAATCGAGCGACGGCCAGCGGTTCTGGCTGGCGGCCTCGAGCCCTTCATAGAGCTCGGCGGTCGTTGCCTTGGTGTTCGGCTCGCGCCTTGCGCGACTGCGCAGCTCGACCAGCGCGTTGGGCTCTTCCGAACCCGCCGTCAGGATGCCGCGCGGGCGGTGATATTTGAACGAGCGGCCGACCAGCTTGACGCCGTTGGCGACGAGCGCCGAGGCAAGCGTATCGCCCTGGAAGCCGGAGAGTGTCTTGCCGTCGAAGCGGAAGCTCAGCGGCGTCGAGCGGTCGATAAGGCCGCCGGCGGCCAGACGGTTTGCCTGGTTGCCGCGCATCAAGCACCAACCTTGGCGGAGCCGGCGCCCGCCGCCGGCTCGACAGCCGAAATCTCATGCGTCAGCGTGTTGCGCGTGACCTTCAGCCAGGCCCGGCAGCCGCCGCCGTGATACCAATGCTCGCTCATCACACCGGCGATGTTGTCGCGCAGGTAGACGTAGTCGTAGACGGCGTCTTCACCGGAATCGGCAGGCGGGCGCTGCGGCTTGGCGTCGCCGAGATAGGTGAACTCGCCGAGTTCGCGTTCGCCGCAGAAGGGACAGACTATGCGCATGGTCGGGTCTTCAATGGAGGTTCGGTTGGGCGCCCTGGCCCTTCTCGTCAATCATGGCGCCGCGCTGGAACCGGTCGAGGCGGAAGCGGGCGGCTTCCTTGTGCGATTGATCGCGGGCGATGAGATGGGCAAAGACAAAGCCGGAGCCAGGCGTCGCCTTGAAGCCGCCATAGCACCAGCCGGCATTGAGATAGAGGCCGTCGACCGGGCTCTTGTCGATGATGGGCGAGCCGTCCATCGACATGTCCATGATGCCGCCCCATTGGCGCAGGAGCCGCACGCGGCCGATCATCGGGATCAGCGCCATGCCGCCTTCGCAGACATCCTCCACGACAGGCAGATTGCCGCGCTGGGCATAGGAGTTGTAGCCGTCGATGTCGCCGCCGAAGACCAGCCCGCCCTTGTCCGACTGGCTGACATAGAAATGCCCGGCGCCGAAGGTCATGACGTTGGGCAGGAGCGGCTTGATCGCTTCGGAGACGAAGGCCTGCAGTACATGGCTCTCGATCGGCAGGCGCAGTCCGGCCATCGCCGCGACGCGTGAGGAACTGCCCGCGACCGCCATGCCGACCTTGCCGGCGCCGATCCGGCCGCGCGAGGTCTCGACGCCGGAGACCTTGCCGTTGGTGTCGCGCAGGAAGCCGGTGACTTCGCAGTTCTGGATGATGTCGACGCCGAGCTCGCTCGCCGCGTGCGCATAGCCCCACACGACGGCATCATGACGTGCCGTGCCGCCGCGCCGCTGCAAGAGCCCGCCCTGCACCGGGAAGCGCGCATTGTCGAAGTTCAGGAACGGCATCATCTTCCTGAGCGCCGCCTGGTCGAGCAGCTCGGCATCGATGCCGTTGATGCGCATGGTGTTGCCGCGTCGGGCAAAGGCGTCGCGCTGCGCGTCGGAATGGTAGAGGTTGATGACGCCGCGCTGGCTGACCATCGCGTTGTAGTTCAAATCCTGCTCCATCCGCTCCCACAGCTTCATCGACAGTTCATAGAAGCCGGTGTTGCCGGGCAGGCCGTAGTTGGAGCGGATGATGGTGGTGTTGCGGCCGGCATTGCCGGAGCCGATCCAGCCCTTCTCCAGCACGGCGACGTTGCGGATGCCAAACTCGCTGGCGAGGAACCAGGCGGTCGCCAGCCCGTGGCCGCCGCCGCCGATGATCACCACGTCGTAGCGATCCTTCGGAGCCGCATCCCGCCAGGTCGGCTTCCAGGTCTTGTGGCCGGAGAGGGCGGCACGGGCGAGCGAGAAGATCGAGTATTTCATGAAATCATTCCGAGGCCGCTCGCCCACGCCGACTCTTCTCTATCGCATCGGATTGCACGGCCGACGGGCTTTAGATGTCCAGCGTGTGGTCGCGCTCCCACTGCGTGAAGTGCGAAGCATAGGAATTCCATTCCTGTTGCTTCAGCTTTAGATATGCCGACGAAAATTCCTCACCCAGCGCCGCCTTCAGCGATTTGTCCTTGTCGAACTCACGCAGCGCATCGAGCAGGTTGAGCGGCAGTTTCGGCGCATCCGTCACGGTATGACCGAACTGGTACATGTCGATGTCGTAGCGCTTGCCGGGGTCGGCCTTCGAGCGGATGCCGTCGAGGCCGGCGGCGATGATCACTGCCTGCAGCAAATAGGGATTGGCGGCGCCGTCCGGCAGGCGCAATTCGAAGCGGCCCGGTCCCGGCACGCGCACCATGTGGGTACGGTTGTTACCGGTCCAGGTCACGGTGTTCGGCGCCCAGGTCGCGCCCGAAATGGTGCGCGGCGCATTGATGCGCTTGTAGGAATTGACCGTCGGGTTGGTGATCGCGGCAAGTGCCGAAGCATGCTTCATGATGCCGCCGAGGAAGTTCCTGCCCTTGGCGGACAGGCCGAGCTCCTCCGAATTGTCGGCGAAGACATTGGTCTTGCCGGTCTCGTCCCACACCGAGATGTGCGCATGGCAGCCATTGCCGGTCAGGCCCTGAAAGGGCTTGGGCATGAAAGTCGCGCGCAGCCCATGCTTTTCCGCAACTGACTTGACCATGAACTTGAAGAAAGAATGCTTGTCGGCGGTCGCCAGCGCGTGATCGAAGGTCCAGTTCATCTCGAACTGACCGTTGGCGTCCTCATGGTCGTTCTGGTACGGACCCCAGCCCAGCGCCAGCATATGGTCGCAGATCTCGGCGATCACGTCGTAGCGGCGCATCACCGCTTGCTGGTCGTAGCAGGGTTTCGACGCTGTGTCGTACTGGTCGGAGATAGCGCTGCCGTCCGGCGAGATCAGGAAGAACTCGGCCTCGATGCCGGTCTTGACATGCATGCCGTCGCGGGCGGCCTCTTCGATCAGGCGCTTCAGCGTGTTGCGCGGCGCCTGGTCGACGAGCTTGTCGTCCATCACGCAGGTGGCCGCCACCCAGGCGACCTCCGGCTTCCACGGCAGCTGGATCACCGAATCCGGATCCGGCACCGCCAGCATGTCGGGATGCGCCGGCGTGAGATCGAGCCACGTGGCGAAGCCGGCAAATCCGGCGCCGTCCTTCTGCATGTCGGCGATCGCCTGCGCCGGCACCAGCTTGGCACGCTGCCCGCCGAACAGGTCGGTGTAGGAGATCATGAAGTATTTGACGCCGTTCTCCTTGGCGAATGCGGCGAGATCGTTCCCCATTATAGTTCCTCGCTTATGTGATCCTGGATGGTGTGTCCTAGAAGCCGTTCTTCCCCGGTATCCAGTTGGTGCCGGCAAGCGGCACGCCGGCCATGGCGGCTGCTTCGATGCTGAGCGCGACCAGGTCCTCGGGCTCGAGATTGTGCAGGCTGTTCTTGCCGCAGGCGCGGGCAATGGTTTGAGCCTCGAGCGTCATCACCTTCAAGTAGTTGGCGAGCCGCCGACCGGCGGCGATCGGATCGACGCGCTTCATCAGCTCGGGATCCTGCGTGGTGATGCCGGCCGGGTCCTTGCCTTCGTGCCAGTCGTCATAGGCGCCGGCCGTGGTGCCGAGCGCGTTGTAATCCGCCTCCCAGCGCGGGTCGTTGTCGCCGAGCGCCACGAGTGCGGCGGTGCCGATCGACACCGCGTCGACGCCGAGCGCCAGCGCCTTGGCGACATCGGCGCCGTTGCGGATGCCGCCGGAGACGATCAGCTGCACCTTGCGGTGCATGCCGAGGTCCTGCAGCGCCTGCACCGCCGGCCTGATGCAGGCGAGCGTCGGCTGACCGACGTTCTCGATGAATACTTCCTGGGTCGCGGCGGTGCCGCCCTGCATGCCGTCGACCACGACGACGTCGGCGCCGGCCTTCACCGCAAGCGCGGTGTCGTAATAAGGACGGGCGCCCCCGACCTTGACGTAGATCGGCTTCTCCCAGTCGGTGATCTCGCGCAGCTCCAGGATCTTGATCTCGAGATCGTCCGGGCCGGTCCAGTCGGGATGGCGCGAGGCCGAGCGCTGGTCGATGCCCTTGGGCAGCGTGCGCATCTCGGCGACGCGGTCGGAGATCTTCTGTCCCAGCAGCATCCCGCCGCCGCCGGGCTTGGCGCCCTGTCCGACGACAACTTCGATCGCATCGGCACGGCGCAGGTCGCGCGGGTTCATGCCGTAGCGCGAAGGCAGGTATTGGTAGACCAGCGTCTTCGAATGGCCGCGCTCTTCCTCGGTCATGCCGCCGTCGCCGGTAGTGGTCGAGGTGCCGGAAAGCGTCGCGCCTCGGCCGAGCGCTTCCTTGGCCGGACCGGAGAGCGAGCCGAAGCTCATGCCGGCAATGGTGATTGGGATCTTCAGCTCGATCGGCTTTTTGGCATGACGAGAACCGAGCACCACGCTGGTATCGCAGCGCTCCCGATAGCCTTCTAGCGGATAGCGCGAGATCGAGGCGCCGAGGAACAGGAGGTCGTCGAAATGCGGCAGCTTGCGCTTGGCGCCGGCGCCACGGATATCGTAGATGCCGGTCGCTGCCGCGCGGCGGATTTCGGAAAGCGTGTAGTCGTCAAAGGTCGCGGACTTGCGTGGCGTCGTCGGCGGGTTGCGATAGGTCATCTTGCCTCAATACGCGTCGGCGTTGTCGATATTGAAATTGTAGAGTTTCCGGGCCGAGCCGTAGCGCTTGAACTCCGAAGCCTTGACGTCGGTGACGCCGGCGCGGTCGAGCAGGCCCTGCAGCAGTACGATATGCTCGGGGCGCATCTCCTTGGCGATGCAGTCCGCACCAAGGCTCTCGACCTTGCCGCGCACGAAGAGCCGCGCCTCGTAGATGGAATCGCCCAGCGCGTCGCCGGCATCGCCCAGCACCACCAGATTGCCGGATTGCGCCATGAAGGCCGACATGTGGCCGATATTGCCGTGCACGACGATATCGATGCCTTTCATCGAGATGCCGCAGCGCGAGGAGGCATTGCCCTCGATGACCAGCAGGCCGCCGCGGCCGGTGGCGCCGGCATACTGACTGGCATCGCCTTTGACCACGATCGAACCCGACATCATATTCTCGCCGACGCCGGGGCCGGCCGAGCCATGCACGGTGATCGTGGCGCCGTCATTCATGCCGGCGCAGTAATAGCCGACGCTGCCCCGCACATCGATGCTGATCGGCTGGTCGACCCCGACGGCGACCGAATGGCTGCCTTTCGGGTTGAGTACTTCCCAGGCGGTCTCGTTCGAGCCGGGGGTCATCTGATGAAGCGCCTGGTTCAGCTCGCGCAGCGACTGTTCTGCGAGGTCGAACACCCTCGCATGACCTTGCTCGCGCTGCGCCTTCGGCATGGGTGTTGCAGGCATGAACTCAATGCTCCCAGAAATAGACCGTTGCGGGCTCCGGCTCCCAGACCCTCGCATTGTCTATGCCGGGCAATTTTGTGAGCGCGCGATATTCCGAGCCAAATGCGACATACTGGTCGGTCTCGGCCATCACGGCCGGCTTGCAGGCGATCGGATCGCGCACAACGCCGAAGCCGTTCTTGGTCCCGACGACGAAGGTGAAAAAGCCGTCGAGGTCGGAGAGCGTGCCTTCGAGCGCTTCGCCGAGATTCTTGCCATGCGCCATCCTGTTGGAGAGATAGGCGGCCGCCACTTCCGTATCATTCTCCGTCTCGAAGGTCATGCCTTCGCGCACCAGCTCGCGGCGGACATTGTTGTGGTTGGAGAGCGAACCGTTGTGCACCAGGCACTGGTCGGTGCCGGTCGAGAAGGGATGCGCGCCCATTGTAGTGACCGCCGACTCCGTCGCCATGCGGGTATGGCCGATACCATGCGTGCCGGTCATCGAGCGCACGTCGAAGCGATCGACGACGGCCTCCGGCAGGCCGACTTCCTTGTAGATCTCGACCGCTTCGCCGGCGCCCATGATGCGGATATCGGGCCGAAGCGACTGCAGCGCCTCACGCGCGGCGTCGACCTTGTCGGGCGTGGTGCGGATAACCGCATGCGTCGACTTCACCGCGACGCTCACCGGCGCGCTGACCGCCTTGGCGAGCTCGACGTCGAGGCCGCGGAAATCGCGCTCGGGTTTCGGCGACTGCACGGTGATCTTGGCCTCGTTGCCGGTCGCCGCGCCATAGATGGCGATGCCGGCGCTGTCCGGACCCCGGTCGCTGAGCGAGATCAGCATCTCCGACAGCATCGCGCCGAGCTTCGGCTCCAGCGTCCTGTCCTTGAGGAAAAGTCCGACGATTCCGCACATGTCAGCCTCCGACGTTTGTGGCTTCCAGATGGTGTACCGAATGAAATCCGCGAATTCAATGGTATGAAAGAAATTTTCCTCTGATTATATATCCGCCTTCGTGCCGCTTGTAGCGTTATCGCCGACCGGATGGCCGTGGGTCCATATCGCGTGGCGGACCCGCGCTATCCTGTAGGCATCGAGGATCGACAGCGCATAGATCAGGAACCCGCCCGCATGGCGACCGATGAAGCTGGCGTCCGCTGGCGCCACCTTGGTCGTGACCCACCCGAGGATCACCATGAAGAACAGGAACTGCAGGCCGCGCGCCGGCAAGCCGAGCATGACATGTCCGCTGGCCGGCAGGGCGATCGCCGAGGCCAGCACAAGATAAGGGTTCGAAGGCCGGGCGGCGGGTTCGGTGGCGTTGCTCATGCGGCCTGCCTTTCGCACTGGTTGATCGCGTCGCGAATCGAGGCTGCGGCTCCGAGCAGTTTTTCGATCAATGCCGGATCGAGCCTCGCGTCGCCGAAAGCGGCTTGCCGGAACACACCGTAGCTCGCCAGATCGGCCTGGGCCAGCAGCCACACGATGCGCACGCCCTTCGGCGTGATTAGCAATTCCTTGGCGCGGCTTTCGGCAAAGATCCCGGCATGCGCGGCGATCACCTCCTGCGGGAAGACGACGCCTTTGCGGTTTGTCCGCAGCACCGCCTCGTCGGGGAACGCCGCCGTTTTCGGAAGGGTGTGTTCGAGATGGTCGAAATTGGAGAAGGTCGTCGGCGATCCCGGCCGCATCATCATATCGAAAACACCGGGCACCGCGACAGGCTCGGTGATCGACACGCTGAGCCAGCGCGTGGGAAGCTTCCTGGTTGCGAGCGTGTCGACGATGGTGCGCACCTGCGCGCGCTCGCCGTTATGCGAACCCGCCCAGGTAGCGACGCCGGCCGTGCCGTCGGAGACGTCGATCGCGTCGCCAATGACGGCGCGGATGGCGGCCTCGTCGTCGGCGAGCGCCGCCCTGGCCCTGTTGCGGCTGGAGCGCGCAAGCCAGGCAAGGTGGAGGACGACCGCAAATACGATCGCCCCGGCAAACAAGACTGACATCAACTCAGACATCTCGACACGCCAAGACCCGCCGCCAGGCGGCGGGTCTTTTTCCGTTCAATAGCCCTGCGGCTTCGGCCAGGGCATGGTGAACTGGTCGCCGCGGCGCACGAACTTGTAGCGGTAGAAGTGGAACCACAGCGAGATCAGGAAGTAGAAGGCGATCATCGCGATCAGCTGCGAGCCGAAGCCGAGGAAGATGGCGAAGAAGGTCACCACGCACAGGCAGAACAGCACGATCGCCGGCAGCGGATGGAAGGGATGCGTGTAGCCACGGCGGATCGAGCCGAGCGGCCACTTCTTGCGGAACATCATGATGTTGATGCTCATGAAGGTGTATTGCAGCACGCCCGACAGGATCGAGAAGGTGATCGCCTGGTTGAGATCGGCGATGAAGGCGAAGGCCAGCGCGATCGGCAGCAGGAACAGGATCGACCGATAGGGCGTGCGATACTTCGGATGCACCGCCGAGAACCAGCTCGGCAGGTAGCGGTCGCGGCCGAGCGAGAACCAGGCGCGGGCGGCGTCATTGATGCAGCCATTGGCCGAGGCAAGGGCTGCAAGCAGCGTCGCGATGAAGAGCAGGTTCTCGAGCAGCGGGCTGCCGGTCAGCTTGCCGGCGTCCCAGAGCGGATAATAGGTGATGCCGAGATATTCCCACGGCATCAGCGAGGCGCAGACATACCAGGTCATGGCGGCGGCGATCAGAAGCGTGATCATGCCGGCCATCGTGCCATAGGGCAGGGAACGCGCCGGCGAGCGCACTTCCTCGGCCGCTTGCGTGGTGCCCTCGATGCCGAGATAGTACCAGATGCCGAACTGGAAGGCGGCGATCACGCCGATCCAGCCATAGGGCAGCGCGTTGCCGGGAGTGACCAGTTCGTTGAGCTTCAGCACCGCCCCTTGCGTCCATGGACTGACCGAAAAGAACAGGATGACGATCGAGATATAGGCGATCGCCGTGATGACGAAGTTGACGTTGAGCGTCATCAGCACGCCGCGATAGTTGAGCCATGCCAGCACGACGATGGTGGCGGCGATGAAGGAATTGTGGGTCAATCCCTCGACACCTGCTTTGGCAACGATGGTGTCGCCGAGCAGGATCGCATCCGAGACTTCGAGCATCGTGTAGGCAAAGACCAGGAACAGCGCGACGTTGAAAGCCATCAGTGGCCCGACGATGTGCTTGGCCTGCGCGTACTGGCCGCCGGCGGCGGCGACCGTCGACGTCACTTCCGAATCGATCATCGCGACCGAGGTGTAGAGCAGTCCGACGACCCAGCAGACGATCAGCGCGGCGAGCGCGCCGCCCTTGTCGGCGGCAAAATTCCAGCCGGTGAACTCGCCGACCAGCACGATGCCGACGCCGAGCGCCCAGACATGGGCGGGGCCGAGCACGCGTAGCAGCGAGACCCGGTCGCCGTGGACCACCGTTTCTCTCGTTTCAAGCGCGACTGTCATTGGTGAGGCTCCACTCAGATCCGGTGCTTTTCGGAGACGGCTTCAAGCTCGCCTTCGCGCGAGGAGGTCAGCGTCTCCTCGGAATAGGTCGTGTCGACCTTGAACCAGTCGTAGAGCATCCACAGCGCGAGCAGGATCGAGATGCCCCAACATGCGTAAGAGACTGTCATCCACATGATCGTGTTCCCAGGTTACTTGCCGTCGAACTTCTCGTTGATCACCTCGCGATATTCGCGATCGGAGGCGCGGAACAGGAAGACGAAATAGGCGATCAGCACCACCGCCATGATGATCAGCGTCGGCCAGTCGATGATGTAGTGGAAGCGGTTCTGGATGATGTCGTGGGCGGTCTCCGGCGTGTAGCCGAGCTTTTCCCAGATCGAGGCCATGGTCGCGTTCTGGCCGAGCGCTTCCCAGGTCTTGGCGTCGAGCGCGTCGATCGATTTCGCAGCACCCGCGAGGCCGAGTTTCAGCGGCAGCCACAGCGCCACGAAGATGGCGACCACGACGACGGCGATGTCGAAGACCTGACCGGCCTTGCTCTGCTCCGGCGGAATGTAGCGGGACATGCTTTCTCCCTTCAGGACTGGCGGTTACGGAACGCGTCGGCGTTCTTGATGTCGAGGCCGTAGATGAAATCCTTGTCTTCCTTGTAGTGGTTGAGCATCGCCAGAATGGCGGCGGTGTTGAAGATCAGCACCGCCGCCGCGGCGATCACCACCACGAGCTTGATCCCGCTGTCGGGGATGTAGGCCCAGGTCATCAGGAGGACGAAGAGGATCGTCGCCCAAAGGCAGACGATCAGGAGCACCGATCCGCGCACATCGGAACGGTACAGCGCTTCGATGCGCTGCTTGAGGTCGGACATCGGTTTTTCCCCTTTTCTCGACGTCCGGCCCCGTAATCGACCGGGCGTCCACTCTTTCAACAGAGTGAAATTTTTTTCATAAGTTCTGCCCGAACCGCGAAGTTGTCAAGCCGGTTTTACGTTCGGTAAACGGTTTGGGGGTTCGCCGCAGGATTGCCTGTGGATAAAACTATTTGCCTGCAGGAAAACTACCGCGGACGGCACAGCGCCGGCACGAGCTGGTGGAAATGCCATGGAAATGCTTCGCGAGGTCGGACCTTCGACGAATGCGTCACCGAACGATGTCCGGGTTCGGGTTGGTCAGGTCGTGCTGTTCTGCGGATAGCAGATGATGGAGAGATAGCGCATCGGCAGCTGTGTCAGTTCTTCCGGCCCATGCGGCGCATCGGCGTCGAAGAACAGGCTGTCGCCTGGCTTCATCGGATAGAGATTGCTGCCGTGCCGGTATACGACCTCGCCCTCGAGCATATAGAGGAACTCCATCCCTGCATGCTGGAAAGTCGGGAACACGTCGGAGTCCTCGGTCAGCGTGATCAGATAGGGCTCGACGACCACGCCGCTGGTGTTGGCGCCGATATGGCCAAGCAGATTGTACTGGTGGCCGGCGCGTGTGCCGCGCCGCTCGACGTCGACGCCTTCGCCGGCCCTGACGAAGACGGCGGCGCGCTCTTCCTCGAAGCGGCGGAAGAAGGCGGTGACCGGCACGCCGAGCGCCCGCGACAGCGCCTGCAGCGTGGTCAGCGACGGCGAGGTGATGCCGTTCTCGATCTTCGACAGCATGCCCAGCGAAATGTCGGTGGCGGCCGCGAGATCGGCGACGGTGATGCCGAGCTTCTTGCGGAAGGCGCGCACCTCATGGCCGATCGCTACCTCCAGCACTTTCTCGCGCGTGTCGCGGACCGCGTGCGGATTCTGCGTCAGCGGCGCGCGGATGGTTCGCACGGTTCGCCCGTCCGCCGAGACGCTCTTCGGCAACGGCTTGGCTTTGTCGCTCGCGCCGGAAGGCTTGGTGTCGGTCGTCTTCTTCGCCATGGCGCCCCTCAACCTTTTCCGCCGATTTATTTCACTCGAGGTGAACTATCCGGTGGCGATACAGGAGCGCAATCACGGCGGCAAGCCATCTTACATTGCAGAACCTGCGATGAAATCGGCTGTCGCGACCCGGCTGCCTGGGTCGCAGTGAGGCTGGCGCCGCGGTCACTCAACGCATCGCAGGCCTTCTCACGACATGATCAGGCCGCCGTCGACATTGATGGTCTGTCCAGTGATGTAGGCCGCGTCATCGCTGGCGAGAAAGCTGACGAGGCCCGAGACGTCTTCGCCGCTGCCGGCGCGGCCCATCGGGATGTTCTTCACCCATTCCGCCATCAGCTCGCCCGGCTTGTAGTCGCCGAGCAGCTTGCCCCATGCGGTGTCGTTATAGGCCCACATGTCGGTGTCGATGATGCCGGGGCAGATGGCGTTGACGGTGATCTTTTCCTTGGCCACTTCCTTGGCCAGGCTCTGCGTGATGCCGACAACCCCGAACTTCGACGCGGCGTAATGCGGCGTGTAGATGAAACCCTGCCGCGCCTGGCCGGACGCGGTATTGATCAGCCGGCCGCCTTGGCCGTGCTTGCGCATGCGCGCGATCGCTTCCTGGCAGCACAGGAACACGCCTTTCGTGTTCACCGCCATCACCTTGTCCCACTCGGATTCCGTCATCGCCTCGATTTTGGCGATGGTGATGACGCCGGCGTTCTGCACCGAAATGTCGATCCGGCCGAATTCATTCTCGGCGAGATCGTAAAGCGCTTCGACCTCGTCCTTCTTCGTCACGTCCATGCGCATCGAGGCGACCTTCGCGCCCGCAGCCTTCAGGCCGGCGGCGACCTCGTCGACGCGCGGATCAATGGCGCTGATCACGACCGCCGCACCTTCCGCCGCGAAACGCTTCGCCATGGCCGCACCGATGCCGCCGCTGGCGCCTGTGACGATTGCCGTCTTTCCTTCGAAACGCTTCTGCACTTTTTCTTTCTCCTACCAGCAGACGAAGCCGCCATCGACGATGAGGTCGATGCCGGTGACGAAACTCGCGGCCCGGCTCGCCAGGAACACGGTCGGCCCGACCATTTCCTCAGGCGTCGCCATGCGGCCCATCGGCGTGTCGCGCTCGAATATTTTGACCTGCTCGGCGACCTCCGGCCGCTTGTTCATCGGCGTCAGCGTGTAGCCGGGGCTCACCACATTGACGCGCAGGCCGCGATCGGCCCACTCCATGGCGAGGCTCTTCGACATGTGGATCACCGCCGCCTTGGACGAATTATAGTGCGCCTGCGTCAGCCCGCGGTTGACGATCGAGCCGGACATCGAAGCGATGTTGATGATCGAGCCTTTGCGCCGGGGCAGCATGACGCGCGCCTCGGCCTGGCAGGACAGGAACACGCCGCTGACATTGACGTCGTAGAGCTTCTGCCACTTCTCCATCGGCAGCGTCTCGGCGGGTTCGGCACCGGCGACGCCGGCATTGTTGACCGCGATCGTCAGCGCGCCGAGTTCCTTTTCGATGCGTTCGACCGCTGCCGCGAGATCGCTCTGCGATGTGACAGTTCCGGTCAGCACCAGCGCCTTGCGGCCGAGCGCCCTGATCTTGTCGGCCGTGTCTTCCAGCCCGCCCTTCGAGCTGTGGCCGAAGCAGGCGACATCGGCGCCGGCTTCCGCCAGACCGATGGCGATCGCTTGACCGATGCCGCTGCCGGCGCCCGTCACCAGCGCCACGTCGCCATCAATATCGAACAGTTTCATCTTTCTCCCTCTCCCTGAAAGAAGGGGCGCCAGCCTGCTGGCGCCCCGCGCGGTCCGGTGCTTGGGAGGCTATCACCTGCTGCGCTTTATTCCCATCTGCCGTACCCTCAGCTCGTGGCGAGTTCCATCACGGCGACATTGCTTGCTTCGTCGCGATCGAGGATGCCGCGCTGGCGGCCGCGGCTCAGCACCAGAACCCGGTGCGAAAGCCCCAGCACCTCCTCGAGATCCGAGCTCACCACCACCACGGCCATGCCCGAGCGGGCGAGGTCGGCGATGACGTCGTAGATCGCCGCGCGGGCGCCAACGTCGATGCCGCGCGTCGGCTCATCGAGGATGAACACCTTGGGCGGCCGCGACACCCATTTGGCGATGATCACCTTCTGCTGGTTGCCGCCGGAAAGTTTTGAGACCGCCTGGTTCGGCCGACCCTTGACGCCGAGCCTCGATATGCCGGCCTCGGCGAACCTCTGAACCGCTTTGGGAAACACCCAGCCCTTCGGTGCGACATGATCGAAATTGCCGATGGCGAGGTTCTCGCCGATCGTCTGCTCCAATACGACGCCCTGTTCCTTGCGGTCCTCCGGCACCAGCACGACGCCGGCCCTGATCGCAGCCGCGGGGCCGCTGAGATGAACAGGCTGGCCCGCGACCCGCACCGCGCCGGACGAGATTGGATCGGCGCCGGCGATCGCCCTGACCAGTTCGGTGCGGCCGGCGCCGATCAGCCCGGCGATGCCCAGGATTTCGCCCGATTTCACCGCGAACGAAACATTGTTGAAGCTGCGCTCCGGCGAGGAGAGGTTCTCGACTTCGAGCACTGTCTCGGTACCCGGCGCCGACAGCTTCGGGAACATGCGTTCGACGCTGCGTCCGACCATCTGCTCGACGACCGTGCGCACCGGGATGTCGGCGCGCTCGTGCCGGGCGACGATGCGGCCGTCGCGCATTACCACCACACGGTCGGCGATCTGAGCGATCTCGTCCAGCCGGTGGCTGATATAGATGAAGGACATGCCTTCGGCCTTGAGCTTGCGGATTTGCTTGAACAGCAGCTCCGTCTCCTCGCCGCCGAGCGCGGCGGTCGGTTCGTCGAGGATCAGAAGCTCGGCATTTAGCGTCAGCGCCTTGGCGATCTCCACCTGCTGCTGTGCCGCGACGCGCAGCGTGCGCACCTTGCGCTCCGGCGAGACGTCGAGGCCGAGGCGCTTCAATTGCGCCGAGGCCTTCGCGTTCATGGTTGCCCGGTCGATGCGGCCGCCGCGCATCGGCAGCCGCCCGACATAGACATTCTCCGCCACCGATAGGTCCGGCAGCAGCTTCAATTCCTGATGGATCATGCCGACGCCGGCCTCGATGGCCGCGGCGGGATTGGCGGGGGAATAGGGCTTCCCCCGCCAGATGATGGTGCCGGCATCGGGCTTGGTCGAACCGGCGATGATGTTGGACACCGTCGACTTCCCGGCACCGTTCTCGCCGAGCAGCGCCACGACCTCGCCCGGCCGCACCTCGAAGCTCGCATCGGCCAGGACCTGCACCGGTCCGTAGCTCTTGCAGAGGCCGTTGACGAAGAGCCCGTTATGCGGGCCTTCGCTATGGCGAGGTTCAGTGGATATCGTGGCGCTCAACGGTTGCCGCCTTACGGATGCTTCTCGATGAATTGCGCGACATTGTCCTTGGTGGTCAGGGTCGCGTCCTGCAGTTGCTCGGCCGGCAGCTTCTCGCCCGCCACGATCTTGATGGCCGAATCGACGGCTAGCCGGCCCATGCCCTGCGTCTGCTGGGTCGCGGTGACGTCAAACACGCCGTCCTTCAGCGCCTTGAGCGCCGCAACGTCGCCGTCGAAGCCGGCGATCCAGACCTTGTGGTCGGGGTTGGCGACCTTGACCGCCTGCGCGGCGCCCAGAGCCAGCGCGTCGGCCTGGCCGAAGATGATCGAGACATTCGGATGGGCCTGCAGCAGGTCCTGCGCCAGCTTGAAGCCTTCGTCCTGGTGCCACTGATCGCTCCAGAGCTCGCCGACCACCTTGATATCCGGATAGGCCTTGAGCGCCTCGCCGCAGCCCTTGGAGCGGTCGACTTCCGGCGTCGTGCCCTTCTGGCCATGGATGATCACCATCTCGCCCTTGCCGCCGGCCTGCTTGGCGATGTAGTCGCACACGCCCTTGGCCGAGTTGACGCTGTCGGTGGCGATGAAGGTGTCGCCGGGCGCGCCGTCGGCGTTGCGGTCGACATTGACCACCGGGATGCCGGCGGCCTTCGCGGTCTTGGTCGGCACGGTCGCGGCGGTGGCGCCGGCCGGGATATAGATCAGCGCGTCGATGTTCTGCGTCACGAGATCCTGCACCTGGCTGACCTGCGTGGCCGAATCGCCCTTGGCGTCGACGGTGATGACCTCAATGCCCTTCTCCTTGGCATAGGCTTCGACCGACTGCTTGATCTGGTTGAAGAAGTCCGCCTGCAGATTGGCGACGGCAAGGCCGAGCTTCTTGGCGTCCTTGGCCGAGGCGGCATCGGACAGGCCGAGCAGCGGGACGATGGCCGCGGCCGCAAGCAGCAGTGAACGTTTGGTCAGCATGTTTTTCCTCCGTTGGTGTTCGATCTGCCCGCCTGCGCATCGCGGCGCCCTCGGCCGGACAGTCCCAGTCTCGGATCGACCGATCCGTTCCGCCCGGACATCCGGGCGAATTCCTATTGGCGGCGCCGCCGCCAGGTATCGGTGGCAACGGCCAGCGCGATCACCACGCCGATCACCACCTGCTGGATGAAGGGCGACACGCCGAGCAAGTTGAGGCCGTTGCGCAGCACGCCGATGATAAGGACGCCGATCGCCGTGCCGCCGATCGAGCCGATGCCGCCGGAAAGGCTGGCGCCGCCAATCACCACCGCGGCGATCGTGTCGAGCTCGTAGCCGACGCCCGAACTCGGCTGCACGGAATCGAGCCGGGCCGCGAGCACGATGCCGGCCAGTCCCGCCAGCAGTGCGCAGATTGCGTAGACCCAGTTGGTCAGCGACTTCACCGGAATGCCGGAGAGGCGGGCAACCTCGGCGCTGCCGCCGATCGCGTAGAGGCTGCGGCCGGTGGCGCGGTAATTGAGGAAGATGGCGAAGACGATCGCCAGCACGATCATCAGCCCGACGGTGACCGACAGGAAGCCGAAGTGGCGCACGATCGAGAGGTTGGTGAACCAGTCGGGAAAGCCGACGATCTGCGAGCCGTCGGTGATCATGTTGGCGAGGCCGCGCGCCACCGACATCATGGCAAGCGTCGCGATGAAGGGCGGCAGTTTCGTCACCGTCACCAGCAGGCCCGACACCAGGCCGCAGAGGGCGGCGACGACGAGCGCCGCGGCGATGCCCGCCGGGACGCCGAGATTGAGATAGTCGGGATAGGCGACATAGCCCATCACCATCGAGGCCAGCGCCAGCACCGAGCCGACGGAAAGGTCGATGCCGCCGATCAGGATGACCAGCGTCATGCCGATCGCCATGATGCCGAGGACGGTCACCTGGTCGAGCACGTTGAGGATATTGCGTACCGTCAGGAAGGTGTCGGTGGTCAGCGCCAGCGCCAGGCACAGCAGCACCAGCCCGATCAGCGGTCCCATCGTTCCGGCAAACAATGCCGAAAGCTTCGCACCGGAAGCGGCCTGCGCGGCGCCGGTGCCAGCCTTCAACTCGCTCGTCTCGTTGCTCACGGCCACTTGGTCTCCTCCGTCAGCGGGCAGGCGTGCCTTGCCTTCCGCTCTTGTTCACCAGGCATCCTCCCTTGTGAACAATTTATCTTTGATCTGCAATTTTGTTCAGCTAAAACGTTCATCAGAAAATTGTCAAGTGCCGCGCAGCCATTCGGCGGCAGTTTGCATGAACCGACAGTTTGCCATAGGGAAGTCGAGCGCATACGGAGGCATAAAGCATGGCGGTGATCGAGAACGACAAGGTCTCGCGTTTTCCGGATGCCGAGCTCAAGGCCCGAGCCGCCTGGCACTATTATGTCGAAGGGCTGACGCAGGAGCGGATCTCGGAGATCCTCGGCGTCGGCCGTATCAAGGTGCACCGGATTCTGTCGGCCGCGCGCGAGGAGGGCGTGGTCCAGTTCCGCATTCGCGACACCGTTGTCGAATGCGTGCAGCTGGAGGAAAGCCTGAAGCAGCGCTTCGGCCTCAGCCAGGCGGTGGTCGTGCCGTCGGCCGCCGACCGGAGCAACGCGCCGCTGATGATCGGCCATGCCGCCGCCGCCTATCTCGCCGACAACGTCAATGCGGGCGACGTTATCGCACTGGGTTGGGGCAGGACGCTGAAATTCGCCATCAACGAATTGCCCAGGCGGCCGATCGCCAGGACCACGGTGGTCTCGATGCTTGGCGGCCTCACCCATGCGCAGCCGCTCAATCCGACCGAGAGCGCCTGGGAATTCGCCGAGAAGATCGGCGCCGAATGCTATCTGCTGCCCGTCCCCGTCTATGCCGACAGGCCGGAGCAGCGCGATGCCTTCATGAGCCAGCGCAGCGTCCAGGACGTGGTCTTTAGGGCGCGGCGCGCCAACATCGCCGTGCTCAGCGTCGGCTCCTTTTCCAACGACAGCCCGATCGCCAATTACGGTTTCATCAAGCCGAGCGAATTGGAGGAATTGCAGGCGGCGGGCGCGGTCGGCGATATCCTCTGCCACTTCATCGATGCCGAGGGTCGCATCGTTGACCATGAGGTCAACCGACGCGTCTGCGCCTACCCGCTGCAGGATCTGTCCGACATTCCGACCACCATCCTGGTGTCGGGCGGGCGGGAGAAGATCGCCGTCATGCGCGCCGCACTTGCGGATACGAAGGTCTCGGTGCTGATCACCGACGAAGACGCGGCCAAGGGGCTGCTTAGCCGGTAGTTCAGGTAATCGCGCCGAGCCGCGTGTGGATATCGCGTGTCGCGTGATAGAGATCACGATAGACTTCTTTGCGCGCGCGGTAGGTCGGAATAAGCGCCTCGACAGGATCGACCTGGCGTGCCGGCCGTGCCGCCATCGCCTTTGCCGTCTCTTCCGGTGACGCGAACCAGCCGATTGCCGAGGCCGCGAGCATGGCGGCTCCCAGCGCTGCTGCTTCGTTGACCGGCGAGACGAAGAGCGGGCGCTCGAGCACGCTCGCCATGATTTCCATCAGCAGTGCGCAATTGGTGCCGCCGCCGGCCGCGATCATCGCGTCGGCCTTGCCGGTCTGTTCCTCCATCGCCTCGGTGGCGATCGCCTGCTCCAGCGCTATGCCCTCCAGCACCGCGCGGAAGAGATGCTTTGGCTCGTGATCGAGCGACAGGCCGACGATAGCGCCGCGCGCCGAGCCGTCCCAGTAAGGGCTCATGACGCCAGCCCAATAGGGCATGACGAGCAATCCGTTGCTGCCTGGCGCGACTTCCTTCGCAGCTTTCTCCAGCACCGCGGCCGAAGGCGCGCCGGTGGTGCGCACGATCCAGTCGACCAACTGCATGCCGGAACGCAGCACCGTCTCCAGCATGAAGCCGGAGCCGGTCGGCGAAACCAGCGTGCGGAATGCATCCGACGTCGTGACCGTGCCGGAATAATTTCCGCTGACGACGCCTGAGCCCAACGACAGATAGCTTTTGCCGGGCCCGTAGACTCCCATGCCTAGCCCCATCGCCTGGCCGTCTCCGGCGCCCGCAATAACCGGCGTGCCGGCCTTCAGGCCGATCGCCGCCGCGACGCTTTCCGACAACGTGCCGCAGACCTCCCCAGGGGCTGCGAGCTCCGGCAGTTGCTCCGGCCGCAGTCCCGCCGCCTCGACCAGCCTCGGGTGCCAAACGCCATGCGCGATGTTCAGTAGGCCGAGCGGATCGGCGCTCGCCGTGCTGGTGACGAGTCGCCCGGTGAGCCGGTGGACGAAGAAGGCGTGCACGTCGACCAGCGCGGCCGCTTCCGCCAGCGCCTGCGGCCGGTGCTCCATCAGCCAGGCCAAAGCGTAGAGCGCCGGCGTCGGGTCCGGCGGCTTGCCGCTCCAGTCGCGGATCGCCTCGCGGCCGAGTTCTTCCGAAAGCCGCGCCACCTGGCGGCGGGCGCGTTCGTCGAGCCACAATATGGCGGGGATGAGCGGCTTGCCGGCGTTGTCGATCAGCGTGAAGCTCTCGCGCTGGTGCGCGATTGAGATGGCTTTCAC
>NZ_RZSF01000240.1:0-10654 GCF_004023325.1 Mesorhizobium sp. M1A.F.Ca.ET.072.01.1.1
GGTTCCGGGGGCGGCAGCGGCGGATCGGGTGGCTCCGGTGGTGGCGGCTAAGTTCGGCCCGCGTTCATGTCATGACGAGGTTGGATGGGCGTCCGCCTGGACGCCCATCCACTTCAGCCCATTCGCCCTTCCATCTGCCCGGGACGTGGCGACATCGAGCCTCGGTCCATCTGTCCGTGCCTGGAGGAACTTCGGGCGGCGAGCATCCGGCACAAACAGTGCTGAAAGCGCCTCCCGGGAAAGCAGAGCGATCCGTGACGTCGCAGGCCTACCTTGCCTGGCCGCCTTCTATTGCGATCACGACTTTCTGGTACAGTACTCCTCAGGAAAAACGTCGTTTCCACGGGAGGTGATTTACGAAGATTGTGGGATTCCCCGAAATGGGCTTCCCATTTCTGATCAATCGTGATTGGTTTTCAGCCACTTGTGTTGCGCAGATCGCCGGAGGGGGCTTGTGCGACTCATATCGATGATGGTCGAACTCGGCGTGATTGTTGGCGGTCTCGGTTTTGAAACCGATGCCAGGTGCCGTGATCTGGCCGCCATGGCTACCACTTCCATCTCTGATCCAGATGAAGCCCGGCGTCTGCAGGATGAACTGGCGCAACAGTTCTCTCTGCTGTCCTACGGCGCTGGTCTCGGCCTAGACCTTTCGCCCTACTGGGATGAACTTCTTAGCCTCGTAGAGTCGGTTCGCTGCGCATCTCGCCTGAATTGACCAGGCGATCAAGGCGCTCGCCGCAGCGGAACACAGCTGCCAATCAACGGCGCTAGCTACGAGCGCTGCGGTCTTGCCATCGCAAGGCCCCGTTCCAGCGCCTCCTTGAGGCTCGTGGTATAGTGCGCGGTGTCCTCCAGGCCGCCGAAGAAGTTTATGCGGTGGACATCGCCTTTCTTGCTTATGACGATTCCAGCTGCACGGAGGGTTTCCTGAACCGACTTGTATGTCATCTCCGATTACCTTAGCCACCCAGAGATTAAGGTTGCATCTTAATGTAACAAAAACGTGTCGCTGACTGTGAAAAAAACAACATAGGCTGCTGCCGGCTAGAGCGCATCGCGGCGAAATGGATCGAGAAATACGCTTTTAAGTCTTTGTTTTGTGCATGTCTTTTTCGAAAAACCGCTGCACAAGTTTGCGCGACATGCATCAAGTCCTTCTTTTGATGCATGTCTTCGCCCAACCCACTGCACTTTGGGGAGGCGACATGGTAATCTGATCGAGCTAAAGCCCATTGAGCTAATTGAGCGAGCGGCGAGAAAAGCGCACTGTTCTGTTTGCCGAGCCTCAGCATCAACGCCAGCTGAGATTGCCTCGGATAGTTTGTCGAACCCAGCCTTCTTCCCCGAAGCCCGTCGGCAGACAAGGCGGACCCGGTATTCCCTGGTCCGCCTTTTTGCGTCCTTCTAATGGCGAGTTCGCGGGTAAGCCTTACGTCTTCGTTTCGGGGGAGAAAATGGAAAAGCGAAACGAACGGCGTACTGCGGCAGGAATCGGTGCAGAAAGGCCCACGCAAAGTCCCCACATCTTCGTCAGTCGCTCACTCCCCGGCGGTGTGTACGCGCTGGCGACCTTGTTTGATATCGCCACCCGCCGGACATCCGCTCGCCTTCCAACTCGGAATTCTCCTAGGAACACGTCATCCTCCAAGCTTTCGACCTGACGTTCCAGCGTCTTCCGTTACCGTGCTGCTCGAATGAGAAACTCGGTGCTGCGTCGAAATTGGTACAGATGGCGATACTTGCTCGATTGCTAAAATAGTGAAATTTTCGCCTCGAGTGCCTGGAAGCAGGATTGGGGAGATGTACTTTCCTCAGTTTCTGGTCGGAATGCTTATCACGTCGAGCGTAGTCGGAACCTGGGCCTATGAGGTCACAGGGTCCGTCTGGATGAGCATTGCCTGGAGCCTCCTAGCCGCGCTTCTGTTGCAGGTCGGCTATCTCGCGATTGTGTTCAGGCTTGTATATGGTCGGCGACACTCCGAGCCGAAGGCGAAGGAGACCGATCCGGACGCTGCCAAGCAACAGTCCCTTCCACATCAGCCACGACATACGGACGGCCGCTGACCAACTGCCGGCTTGGGCGTTCTCGACCCTGCTTTGTTGGAGACCCGTAGCGTCCGCGCAGGCCCCCGTATGTGTCCGATCACAAGATTCCCGCCACATTGCCGAGCTTTGGTTAGCGTCGCTCCCGGGTAACATGCAACAATTGCTGGAGTCGGACCGGCAGGTGCGGCGAGGCCTGCAATTCGGTACAGCTCTTTTTCCATCGGCGGAGATATTCGGCGATTGGAACCCCGCTGCGGCCAGGCCAGCGGTTGAGCGCGCCCAGCGCCTCAATGCAATCGGGAACCTGTTCGTATTCTGCGAGAATGGTCAGGCACATTGCTTGCGCGAACGGATTGAGACCTGGAATTTCGATCTCGTTTCGGTGGTCGGCGAACCACCTCGCAGCATCTCGGGTAAGTCCCTGGCTGTCGGCGAGCGCGGTATAGCGTTTGATGATGTCCGCGCGATATTCGGCAATGGCATCGCCGAAAGCACTGTCACCTGCGAAAGGCGGGTCCTGTTTCCAGTCTTTCGCCAGGCGTCCCAGGCCTCGCAGTGAGAAGGCCTCCACCATGGCTTCCTCCAGCCATTGGCAAGGCGGTGCCGGCTTCGCATCGGCCTGCCAGCTGTTGGCAAGCACATGGCCGAGTTCATGGCCGAACTGGTAGGCAAGCTTCGACCAGTCCCGTTCGCCGATGTCGACAATGATCCAGGCCATACTGCTGCCGTCGGGATGCAGCCAGATCGCCGGTTGTCCGGTGCCATGGCGGTCGACGCGGAGCCTTGCCGGCTGGCGATCAGACAGCAGTCGGACGCCGTCCAGGCAGGCGCGCCGCGCCTTTTCAACGACCTGTTCTGCCGCTTGCGAGAGCATGCGGCCCCAATTGCCCGCGAGTTCGAGGGGGGCGGACAGAAGCGTCGCGGGTGTCTTATTCCGGGGGGATGGCATAGCTGCATAGCCCGGGTCCAGGATGGCCGAAAACTTTGCCATTGCGGTAGCCGATGCTGCCGCAACGATGATGCCAACCGCCAAATCTCGGCGCCTCATAGCCTCTCCAGTTGGCGGACGCAAATCCTCCAAAAGTTCGAATGCCTGGTCCAAGCCGTCTCGCCAGCTACCACCGATCCGGCTAGACTTGAAGTTCTCTCAAGTGGAGGCCGGGGCGCAAGCTGGTTCGCTCGATGCAAAGTGAGTGAATGGACGAACCATCGCCAAAATGGGGCTAAAAGCGTCATGTCGGAGATTTATGTAATCAATCTCGATCGAAGTGTCGGGCGGCTGGATAAATTTCGCAAGTTGAACTCGCACCTGCCGGAAGTCCGGAGGTTCTCCGGATTTGACGGAAAATCCATCGACCGCGACAAGCTGATAGAGCGTGGGGTTATCAGTTCGGATTTGGAGTATGCGCCTGGGAGTCTGGGCTGCGCCATCTCGCACGTGACGCTCTGGAGAGAGGCCGTCGGTCGGCACAAGGTGATAACGGTTGCCGAAGATGATGCGATCTTCTCTCGCGAGTTCGAACGACATACGAACGCGCTCTTGGCGAACATCCCGGCCGATTGGGATTTCATCCTGTGGAGTGCAAGTCTGCGATGCTATGCTTGGCTAGATGCCCTTCCTGGCGGAACCGGTGCCAGGCTGGAGTTCTTTCCGGGCGAAGTCATGACGCATATTGCTGACTTCCAGGAGGCGGCAATCGAACCTGCTCTGCTTCGAGCGCGCTATCTGCTCGGCACGGTTTGTTACTCCGTCTCGCCACGTGGCGCGCGCGCGCTGTTGGAGTGGTGCCTTCCGATACGGCCGATGATCGTGGATTTTGCAGGCTTCGGCCTAAGGCTGAACAATGCAGGCATCGATTGCATCATGGCGGGCGTGATGCCCTCGCTCAAAGCCTATGTGTGCTTGCCGCCGCTTGTCATCAGTGACGAACGGCCGGAGGAATCGGTACGGATCAATACGTGAGCGAGAGGCTGGCGTTGACCGCAGTCGGCCAGTCCGTCCCGTCAGGCAACCGATAGCCTTCACCGGACACCCACTTCGCCGAGCGGCGCTGCTCGATCTTCGTGCCGGCGCCGAATGAAGAAATCGAGGTTGTTCCTGAGACGCTCATTGCCCGGGTCAAGCTCGAGCGCCATCTGCCCCCATTCCACAGCACGGTCCATCGCATTCAGGTGCCATGAGGCGATGGCGCCCAGATCAAACAGCCGAAAGCCCCAGGAGTTCGGGTCATCGAGATAGCTTCCGGTGCGACGGGTGTTTTCGATTCCGTTGCTGCACGCCCAGAACAGATTCAACCAGTCGGCCCTGCCGTGGAGTTCCTCCGCAAGGTCGGCCCAGATCTCGCGCCGATGCGGCGCTTCCATTCGCGCTTTGTCCAACCACACCAATCTCTGGTCCGGCATCATGCGTGCGATGTAGCGCATCGCTTCTGACCGTTCCTCGCCCCAGGTGCTTGTCGGCAAGCCAAGGTAGCGCTCAAGCAATTGAACGGCCTCGTCGGGCCGGTTGGCCCACATCAGGTCCCGCCCGAGCCAGAAACACATCTGTGCGTCGTCGGGATCTTCCTTGTAGGCAACCTCCATCAGAGGCAGGTAGCTGCTCCTGGTTGGCTTGGCCAGGTCCTGCACCTCGAACATGACCAGGTCGTTGCTGGTCGTGACCACCTCCCTTTCTCCGGTGAAGACGAGGGCCTCATGGACGGGGCGCTTGAAGCGATATCCCCAGCGATGGTGAAAATTCTTGGTGGCCCATTGCCGCAACGGTCTGGGGTCGTCGACACTCGCTCTATAGATCGTCTGACAATAGAGGGCTGTCGTTTCGGGTCTCCAGGCCGCCTCCAGCTTGGGGCGCCAGCCGGCCTCGAGGAAACGATCCATATCCATCGTGCAGCACACGTCGACGTCGGCGGGGATGAGCGCCAGGGCGGCATTTCGGGCGTCATCGAAGCGCCATGGGCGGACCGCGATCCGGTGCACGGTAACGCCGGCGTTGATCAGTCGCGATACCGTGTCGTCGGTGCTGCCGGTGTCGGCGACTATCCGATAGTCGGCGCCGACAGCCGAATTTGCCCACCTCTCGACATGTGCGGCTTCGTTCAACGCGATGGTGTAGACCGCGATCTTCAAGGAAGGGGTCCGCGATTGGACGCAGTCGCTAAGCCACCTCCCGCTGAACGGCTGGACTCGCCCGAACCCGACCGCACCGCCCTGTGACGCTCATCGAACAAGGCCGACGCCTCCGCGCTTGCGGATCGCCACTAGCCCTCCGAGCAATTTTGCCTGGCTAAGCTCGAAGTGGCTGTCGAAGAACCGGATTTCGGCAAACTGATCGGCAAGGTCGCTGATACCGACCGGGTCGATTGATCGGGCCGTGCCGTGCTGTTGGATTTCTCGCAATAGATGCTTGGTGAGTGTAATTTCACTGGCATTTTCGCCTGTTGGCTGCCAGTCGAGGTCTTCGATGAAATACCATCCACCCTCTGCGAGCAGCGGGAAGAATTCGCGCAGCGTCAGTTGCTCGTCGAACGAGGCGTGGCTGCCGTCGTCGATAATCACGTCAAGCGAGCCCGGTTCCAGCTTCGCCGCGACGGAGCGCAGATCCTCCAGCTTGGATTGATCGCAAACGAAAGACTTGAACCTCTCATTGTTGAACTGAGAAAAATCCGTCAGGTCGACACCGATCACCTCGGCGTAAGGAAAATAGGACTGCCAGAGCGAGACCGAGGGCGTCTCGGACTGGTTGCCTTCCGCCGCGATGCGACAGAGGCCGATCTCTAATAGCCTCCGCATGGAAAGTCTCCGGCTCGACAGCAGCCGCTCGTAGACGCGTGCGTAAGCATGCCGGTTGCCGGTATGGCGGTTCTTGTCGGTGTTGAAGCGATCAGCAAGATCGATGAGTGTGGGAAAGCTCCGCAGCGGCTCGACCAGCAAGGAGATGAGCGGCGCTCCTTCCCCGCCCGAGCGAGCCTCATTTCGTGCCGTCCACAGGTGTGTTCCGAAGACACGCTCATCATTCAGGTAGACAGCCACATCGGCGAGCGGCTTTTCGAACTCGCCTATCTCGGTCCAATCGATCGCGTTAAAGAACATCGGCCCGAAGACCCAATCGCGCAGCTCGGCGCCTTGATCCGAAGCAATGTAGTCGGAGAGCAGTTTCGGGCCGATTTCGCCAAATCCCTTGCCGCTTGCACCGAAGAAGCGCTCGATTGACATCTCGTAGAGCGCTCTCAAATGGGGGCTGAAGGCTTCGGCATAGATGACGTTGCCGCAGACGAAGTGGCCTTGGTGCCCGCCGCGCCATTGCAGATTGAAAAAGTAATCGCCGCGGAACGGAAACGGTCGCAGCATGACCACGTCGCAATCCATCCACAACCCGCCATGTTCGTAAAGCACGGCGTAGCGAAAGGCGTCGCTGAAATAGCGGATCTCGGAGCCGGCGACCATTCGCTCGAACAAGCTGCGCGGCATCACGTCATCCGCGGCGCGTACCTCGACGCCGAATGGCACGAGGAATTGAAGCTTGTTCGGCGAGTAGCTCCAGACCCTCACGGGATGGCCTGCCGCGCGCATCGACGTGGTGGCGGCAATCAGGGTCAGATGCTTCGCAGTGTCGGAAAGCACCTCGTAAAAGCAGTGGATCTGAGGCAGCGCGGCATCTCCCCAGTCCAGGAAGGGGGCTATCCGGCTATCGAACGCCCAGGATTGATCGCGACGCTCATGCGGCGAGTCTGCGAAGCGAAGGAACGGCGCCAGCTCGAGCAGGACCTCCTCTGTGCCTTTCGCATTGCCGGAGAGGACAATCCTGCTCGCCTCCTTCGGGAGTCTGCTGTCAGGCCGGGTTTGTTGATGGAGGTCGCCGGGTTCTTTGCGCTGCTGAGCCGCCACAATTTGTATGGTCGCACCGTCCGCCGACGTCGTCGCAAGTGAGCTCCAATATGCCTCGCTTGCGAACAAATACTCGGTCCTCTCCAGCAGCGAGCTTACCTCCGAGGCATCGACGGCGGCGATCCACGCTTCGCTCTCGGCGACGCCGTACGAAATCAGCAGGCGCTCGTCTTTTGGGTGCCAGGCTAGGCCGGCGGCAAATTCAACCCCCTTTTCATTGAAGAAGAACGGCCGGCTGATCTTTGCCAAGCAGCCTGTTTCGTCCAACCAGACGAAGCGGTGCTGGCAGTATGGCTGAGCCCCGTCCGGCCTTGCCCGCGTCTCGTGCGCGAGTGTCAGCCATCCGCCTTCGAAGGCAATCGCCTGGGTGCCTCCCTTGAGCTCGTCGGCAGCGACGGAAGACGGCTTTTCCGATATCGTCTGCCCTTGATCGCCGACAATGCGGATGGAATCACCCACAGAAAGGAACTGCAGCCGCTCCCGGTCGGTGCCGATGCCAGCCGGCTTGACGAGGGGGAGCCAATTGTTGCCGTTCATCTTCGCACCGATCGGCCGGAGCACACGCCAGTCAGTCATCCGGTATGGTGCAGGCCCGCCATGGTCGATGCGCGCGATGACTGGTTCGCCTTCTGCGGCCGACGCGCGCATATAGGCGCTGCTCCACAATTGCCCCTCCCAGGCAAACGGACGCATGGCCTCGAGGCCGCAGCCGTAAGCAGGTCGCGGCAAGTCGGTCGGCTGTGAAATCTCGTCGGCCGATGCGATCCCGAATTCGCTGTCGATGCGCAGCAAGAAATTGCGTGTGTGCACCGCCGCTCGATCCGGCGCTCGAGCCCGGAGGTTCTCTTCCGCCGCCGCCAAGGTGATGGCCCCCTGCAGCACTACGATCTGGTTGTCCCAGCGAGCCACGGACGGGTTTGAGAGCCGATAGCCGTCGGGCGGTACGAAGCCGACCGGTTGAGCAGTGAACGATGGCATCATCGTCTTGGCGGGCTGGATGTAGAAGAACAGGTTGGAGCGCGCCAGATCGCGGGAACCGTCGGCGATGCTGCGGCTCAGCGCCAGCCAATTGCACACTGCGAACCCGCGGTCCTTGCGCAATGGATCGCTCGCGTAGTTTGCCGCGATTGCGTATTCCTCGCGAAGGCCCGTCGTGTAGATGAAATCCTCGAGAAACAGGATGTCTTGCTCCGGTTTCGTGATCGCCAGACCGGCTTCCGAAAACAGCACGCTGGCGTCGTTCATCCCCTTCTCGCGATGGAACCGCGCGAGGTCGTAGAGGGGTTCGGTACGTTGCGGGCGCTGATTGAAGGCAGCAAGCGCCTGGCGAACGAAGCCTGCGTCGTCCCCGAGCTTTCTTAGGCAGCGCGCCTCCTGCAGCCGGGCGTTCCATACTTCCTCGTCCCAGCCGCCCATCGCCGCGCGTTTTGCGTAGGCCACCGCCGCCTCGGCCGTGCGTCCGGCGTCGCGGTAGGACTGCGCCAGGTAAAACCAGTATCGGTGGTTCTCCGGGTCTTTCTCCAGCGCCTCCAGCAGGAGCTTGATGTCGCGCTCGAACTTGTCGACGCGGTTCGATCCGGTGGCGTGGTCCTTGTACCAAACGCCCTGGAGTTCCTTCACGTCGCCGGGGACGTCGAGATATTCATGAGTCACGCCACGGTAGCGGGCGCCGGCATCGCGCCTGACGATGCGGGTGTTCCAATAGGCGAGGTCGGAACCGGAGCGCTGGAGCAGCCGATAGCCAGGACAGTCGAGCTGCGCTCGGAAGCCCGCGTCCTCGACGACCAACTCCATGTCGGCGTCGTCAAAAAGCAGATAATCAAAGGCGAGCGACGAAGCATATGCATGATCGAGCGCGGCGTTGCGGGCCTGCTCGAAATTTTCGAAGGGGAACTGATGCAACTCCCCGGGCAGGTCGCGATCGGCGAAGAAAGCCCTGATGTAATCCTGGGTCCCGTCGGTCGACCCGGTGTCGCCGATGACCCAGCAGTCGATGTGGTCGACAACCGCCCCCAGACAGCGCTGCAGGTTCGCCATCTCGTTCTTGACGATCATGTTCAGGCAAAGTCGCTTGCCCGTGGTCATCCGTGAAATTGCCATCTCTCGCTCTGACGTTGCGCGACGTTCAAGCAATGCCATTCTCTGCGTGCCGCGGATGAATTCGCGGAGCCGTCTCGAAGCTCCTATTGTCTACTTGTCCCGCCACTGGAGCGGCTAAGGTCCTCAGACGATCTCCGCCCACTTCACCGTCATTTGCCAAGCGACGTCAAGTTCGACGAAGCGGTAGTTGGCGTCGACCCCATCGCGACGCCCCAACGGGATGACAGTGCTCGAGCTCGATCACGTTTCTGGGTTTGACGCAGATTCCTGGGTGCGGGTTAAGTTCTGGATTTCAAAAATATTTTCTAGAGTTTCGGTCTGTAATAATTCACGACCTAATACTTTAGAGGTAGGTCAGTTTAGTCGCCTCCACAGTTTACAGATCGCTAATTTTCAAATTTACTAATTTGCTGCTGTGAGGGGGGGCCCACAGGTCGTGGGTAGCTGGCATTCTGCGGAAGTCGTAGGGGAGTCAAGCCAGAGGGTTTCGGGAGTAGCAAGACCAAAGTCGCGGACGACTAAGCACGTGCGTTTGGTGAGCGCGCGGCCGTGTGAGCGTTTGTCTTTCTTGTTCGGGTCGAACGGGTTTTCCACTCCGGAACTCTTTCGCGAGTTTTCGCCAAGAGATCGGCGTCAGCTGTGACGGGAGTGGATCGTGTATCACGTGATATCACGTGCGTTTCCCAGGGAGTTTGAAGCCCGCCGCTTCGACAAACTTCAAGCATATCCGCAACTGAGCGCCGCTGGCCGTACCCATCTATGCGCCGGCGGGGAATTGGTTGCTGCAAGGTGCGACGGGCTGCTGCCGTGCCCCGCATCCAAACCAGATTTCAACAGAGCTATTCAAGCCGAGTGCCGTCGGCGAACGGCGCCGTCTGCGACTTGCTGCCGGCCGATCGGACCGGGAGTCGTCTGGAGCAAAGGCTGCAGCCCATCACGTCTTCGCGCGCGAGCTTTCGTGCGGCCTTGCGGCCAAGCCCGTCGGGTCGGGGGCAGCACTGCGGTGATTGAAAATCAAGTGTCAAGCAGGAGAAGCCGCGGCATCAGCCGCCGCCAATCGGGGAGTGCATGATGACCTACGCAACTTCGTCTACTGCAATGGACGTGACCGTTAGGGGCGTTTTGCCCATCGGCGACGCGACCGAGCATATAACCTATTTCATTCTGGATGCCGCCAAGAACGCGATCGTCGGCCAGGTCATTCTTCCCGCTGCCGTCAAGCGAAGCCACGCTGTCGCAATAACCGTCAAGGTTCCAAGCACCGCCGGCTCTCTCGCGATCGGGACATTTGACGAAGGCGGGAATTTCCAAGCCTCCGGTTTCCTGCGCGTGGAGGCCCCCCTCGTTGGCCGCCCAAGCGGCGCCGTCGGGCCGTCCGGAAGATGACCGCGGCCAAGCGCCGTTTCCGCGCCGCTCGCCGACTAAGCCGGTGGGCGGTTTCCCTTTTGAAATGAATTGGACGCGAACAGGAGCCAGTCATGGCCCGTGCCTCTGAAATTCTCTTTGTGGATCCTTCGATCTCCGATCTCGAGACTGTTCTGAGCAACGTCCGGCCGGGGGTCGAGGCCATCCTGCTCGATGGCCGTCAAGCGCCGGCGGCGCAGATGGCTGCGGCGCTAAG
>NZ_RZSF01000241.1:0-10511 GCF_004023325.1 Mesorhizobium sp. M1A.F.Ca.ET.072.01.1.1
ATCTTGGCCGACACGCCGTAGACACGCGCCGCATGGGCTTTGGAGAAAGCGCCTTCTATCACCGACAGCGCCATCTCCTCTCGACGCAGCGGTGTGAGACGGGCATTCTTATGGATGTTCATTCGGACCCTCCGGTGAGTGCTGAAGCTTGGTAACTCCAGTCTCCCCGGTCCGGTCCGAATGGACAACCTCCCGAAAGCTCACAGCTAGTCGTGCGGTTATATAGTTTCCGAGGATGGCCCGCTTGCATACCTGCCTGCCGGTAATCTCTAACCCTTGACTTAGGGCGATGGCTATCGGTTATGCGGCTTGAAAGCGAAGAGGTGGACCCTTCGTCGAGCGCCGGTACGATATGGAGTGCTGCTCCGGGCTAATACCCATCCAGACAGAGCGGAACCTTCTATCACGTCAGACGCTCGGACAGTTGCCAAACCCCGATTTCCTGGGAACTGAATTGTGCTCGCCACCGGGTCCATTTTGCCGGCGCGTCTGTGGTGCAGGCCCCGATCAGCCTGACCAATGGCACAGGAACGCTTCTATGACCGAGCACTGCGAATTTGTCAGCTGGCGAACAATTCCTTGTAGCCGCTCGTCACCATCCAGTTCGCACGGTCGAGATGACTACGAAGCGCCTTCCTGGCGCGCTCCGGTTCAAGTGCCGGATCAATGCCGAGGATCAGTTGGGCCATTTCCTCTTCGGGCGCCTCATCGGCTGAGGCGTCCAGGAGCCTCATATAGATGGTAAAGTGCGCCCTGTCGTAGGCGGTAAGACGGTCAGACCAAGGGACTTCGTCGAGCAGTGTTGAGCTTTGAGTCCTATCTGTTCCCGTTGATTGATTCATGTCTGCCGCGAACCTCGCATGTTGATCGCTGGATCCAAGGCAGAATATCCCAAAATGGGATAATCCGAAACGGGGATTAGTCGCTGAGCCGGTCTCTACCTGCCGGTTCACCTAAATGCCCAAATCTCTTCGATCTCCCCGCCACCAGCGGTTTCTGGCCCAGTTGATCTCACTGCGCAATGTCAAAGGGCTGACGCAGGCGCAGGTGGCTGAGAAGCTTGGTCGTCCGCAATCTTTCGTGGCGAAATATGAGGGTGGCGAACGGCGTCTCGATGTCATTGAGTTTCTCGACGTAACTGCGGCCCTCGATGCTGATCCGTGTGAGATTCTGTTGAGCCTGCGCACGTAGTGGGCGCCCGCGCCCATCACCGCGCGTGCCGTGTGCCGGTGGGTCGAGCCCCGCTTTTCTTGGCTCTGGCGTCTCGACCATTCCGCTGCGCCTCCTAGCGCGTCGTTAGACTCTCGCAATTCGCTCTGTTTTGTGCCTTTCTCAGCAGGTGGCGCCGCATCCTTCTAGGCCCGCCGCGGCGTCCCGCAACCCTTAGCCAGCTGTGAGCTTTCAGTAGGTTGTCCATCCGGCCCTTCGGATGCGGTGCGGCTCAGACGGCGGACCCGTTCCTGTCATGATTCGCCGCCGCACCCATTCCTGGGAAGCAGCCATTGGCGAGCGGAGGACAAAATGATGAGACAGCGAAGCGCTGGGCCATCCGCGCTGTGGTGATACGTCGATGCATGGCGGTTGCGCGACTTCGTTGCTTGAAGCGAAGCGACCGCACCGCCCATTTCGTCAACTGGCGAACAAATCCTTGTAGCCGCTCGTCACCACCCAGTTTGCACGGTCGAGATGACTGCGAAGAACGTTGCGTGCGCGCTCAGGTTCGCGTGCCGGATCAATGCCGAGGATCACTTTGGCCATTTCCTCTTCAGTGGCGTTGTCGGCCGAGGCGTCCAGGAGCCTCATATAGGTTGTAAAGTGGTCCTTGTCGTAGGCTGTAATGCGGTCCGACCAGGGGACCTCGTCGGCGAACGGCGTGTTCGATCTGGGCTGCAACATCGCTAATTCTATCTCCGGCCAATGGACCCGCGAAGCCCTGTGCCTGCTAAATGTGGATTACATATTATAGTTGATAAACTCAAGCCGCCTGATCCGCTGGCTTGCGTGCATGGATATGCGCAAGTTGGTCGGACGGAATGTGCAGAGGATCAGGCAAAGGAAGCGCCTGACGCAGGAGCAGCTTGCGGAGATTTCCGGGTTCAGTCAGCAGTACATCAGCGGCTTGGAGAAAGGCCGAAGAAATCCGACAATTATCACGATCTATGAACTGGCATTGGCCCTCGGCGTCAGCCACATGGATCTGGTTCGGCCCGACAAACAGGCATGATACACCCGCCCTCCAAGTAGCTGGCCGCCTGATGGCGCGCGCCGGGTGCTCGTGAACCCAGGCTTTTCTTAGGGTCCCCCGGCAGCCCCTGCCATTTGGCTCGCCCTGGCCCGGCGCACCCTATTGGACAGTCGGCCGCTGCGGTTTTTGTCAGCCTTTCCTGGGGCGGTCGGCATTGCCTTTTAGGCCCGCCGCGGCCTCCCGCAACCTTCGCTCTCGCTTCAGGTCCTTCTCTTGGTTACGATCCTTCGGATGCGGTTCGCCTCTTTCAGCGGGCCTAATCGCTTTCTGCCGCCCACCCCACGGGGACAGCCACGCGAGACTAGTATGGAGCGTTGCGGTTAGCGCACGAACAGCAAAGGAACTGAAAAAACAGGCAACTGTCGAAGCATGGCTGAACCAGCCATCGTGTCGGCATCTTGGAGCCGCGTGTTCGCCTTGAGGCCCTGCCGGTAGGATCCCTGCAGTTGAAGTCATTGTCGGCATTCTGACAACAATGGACATGAACCGCCGAACTATCAAGGCGACCAGGTTGTTGTCTAGCAATGGTTTTCCGAATCGGCACGGCACTTGCGTTACCAAAAACAAGTACGCCGCGGCACGGATCGCCCAAGAGGCTGAACGACCTGATCTGTTTGACCCTCGCAGCAGGGGTGGATGGCTAACACAAAGGAAACTTTGAAGGTGGACGTTTTCGAAAGTTCTCCAATACCTGTCAGGAAAACACGGACGCCATCTTTCTCGGTGGATCTAGCCTTGCTGGGAGTCGCATTCGTTTGGGGGGCGAGCTATCCGGTCGGGAAAGGCGCACTGTTCTACGCGCCGGTTTCGATACTTGTTCTTTATCGCTTCCTGATTACT
The DNA here is from genome assembly GCF_004023325.1 of Mesorhizobium sp. M1A.F.Ca.ET.072.01.1.1. NCBI lineage: Bacteria > Pseudomonadati > Pseudomonadota > Alphaproteobacteria > Hyphomicrobiales > Phyllobacteriaceae > Mesorhizobium > Mesorhizobium sp. M1A.F.Ca.ET.072.01.1.1. The sequence continues at coordinate 3,086 of NZ_RZSF01000241.1, forward strand.
ACGATCATTACGGCAGTGGCTGCAAGACATGAGATCGCATTGGTCTCCTGGGGCGATTTCATCCGCGGCTTCGCATTGGGAACAATACTTTTTTGCATCTTTATTGCTGAAACTTACGGCGTTGCATCGACAAGCGCAATGAACACGGCCTTGATCATATCGCTTTGTGTGATTTTCACGCCGAGCATCGACTATGGGCTATCACGGCGACTTCCACCTACGGGCATTTTGGCAAGTGCTGCCATAGCGTGCATCGGTGTCGGCATTCTCACTGGCGGGATCAGCAGGTTCAGCCCGGGTGACGCGCTTGTCTTGGGGGCCGCGATTCTGCGAGCGGTTATGGTCGTTTCCACCAAACGCCTTCTGGCCGGCCGGCAGATTTCATCTGCAGCCCTGACGGCCATCCAAGGATCGACGGTGGCAACACTTACTTTCGTTTTGGCCGTCGCTCAGTTCGGAATTTCAGGCCTTGTTGTGAGGGCCACCCTTCAGTTTTGGGGCGCTGTTGCCTTCCTTGCACTCTTCTGCACCCTCGCTGCATTCTACATTCAAAATGCCGCAGTGAGAAAATCCACACCGACACGGGTTGGCTTCTTGATGGGAACAGAACCTTTTTTTGGTTTCGTTCTAGCGCACCTTCTTCTGAATGAGCCTTTGACAGTACCGAGCTTGATAGGCGCAGGCCTCGTCCTCGCTGCGACGTTTGCTGGCATCTGGTTTGAGAGCAGGACATCCAAATGAACCCCATCTTGGCTTCCACCAAACCCGCCATCGGCGGCATTTCGAGTTTTGAAGATCTGGAGGCTTTTCCGGACCGAACCGCACCAGTTGCAACCATGTTCAGCGGCGGTCTCGACAGCACCTATCTTCTCTACAAGCTGCAAAGCCTTGGCTTTGCGAACATTGAAGCTGTCGCAGCGGATGTCGGAACGCGCATCGATCAGCCTTTGTTGGAACGGACGGCAGCCATGTTCGGCGCGCGCTTTGTCTGCCTCGAAGGGCGGGATGCCTTTGTCGAACAAGGCGTGAAATCAGCCATTCGAGCCCACGCCAAGTACCTTGGCATCTATCCGTTGAGCAGTTCGTTGAGCCGTCCCATAATCGCATCTTTGGTTGTTAATCATGCTAGGTCAATCAACTCACGGCTGGTTCTTCATACAGCAAACCTTTCTCAAAACAGTCTTCCGCGCCTTAACAATAGCATTAAGCGCTCAGGATTTTCCGGCAACTTCGGCAGTCCGTATGAATGCTCTGTGATATCCCGACAACAGAAGACCTCCGACCTGTCCAAGTGTGGAGCGACTTTTGTGGCGGACCGCACGTGGAGCGCGGACGAAAACCTCTGGTGTCGGGAATTCGAGTCGGGGCCTTTGGAAGATCCCGAGAACTTTTCCATCCCCGAGGAGGCATTTGCTTGGACGCGCCACATTCCCGCAGAGCAGCCGGTAGAGATCAAACTCGGGTTTGCAGACGGAAGTCTCGTGTCAATTGATGACCGTGATGTTGCATTGGTCGACGCAATCCCGTTCCTGAATAACACGGTCGGCAAATTCGGGCACGGCCGCTTTGTCGGGCTTGAACACATCACAACCGGCCAAAAGGTTCTCGAAGTCCGCGAGGCCCCTGCCGCGGCCATTATCTTCGACGCGCTGCGTCACCTCGAAACCGCTTCTCTTGACGTGGCATCAATCGTTTTGAAGCAAGGGCTTGAGCAAGCCTGGTCCCAAGAGGCGGTTTCAGGTGCATGGGGCAGTACTATTCACCAGATGTGCGAACGGGCCATTGCATCCGCCCTCGAGGGCGTTAGCGGGAGCGTCAGCTACATAGTCGATCACACACGCTTTTTACCTCGGTCGATCCGAGCCAGGACGCCGAGATACATTAGGGACCGCGACCTTTGGGAATACCAAGCCGCAACCCACATAGCGTTGTCCAAAGCGTTCCGTCCTCGCCAAGTCACCAAAAGGGAGACACCCGTGGAAAACAACGCACCCCAGGCGCCGGCCAACCTCAGTCAACAATGCACTGACGGTCTGGTGACAAATGGATGGTGGTTTTCAAAAGGCGAGCGCGCCGAAGCCTGCTTTGGCATCGAAATTGATGCAGCCTGGAAGAACTTTGCTGACCATTGGAATCGACTTCTTCTCGATGAATACATGCGTGACGGCGGAACATATCGTTACCGGCGCTATAGCGCTTTTGAATATGACGCGACTGACGGAATCTTTAGGCTCCTACCCCACGCCCCCTACGAACAATCAAAAAGTGTCAATCATCTGAATGGCGGCTTCAAGCGCCACTTCGAGCCCCTTGAAAACTCCTTTATAGACCATCCCGTCTTAGAAAAGATTCTGACAGGTTTCTGCAGAATTCTATGTGAAGCCGCCCGACATGATCGTTGGAATATCAAGATCCATCCCTACCGGATTGTCGCGCGCGATGGTGTAAATGGCAAACCGGCACCCGAGGGCCTTCACCAGGACGGGGTGGACTTCATTGCTTGCTATATGATTGGGCGGGTCAACGTCACCGGCGGCATGAGCATGATCACCGACGCCTCAAAGGAGTTCCTCGGCGAGGTCGAAATGAACTCCCCGAATGATTTTGTGATCTGCAACGACCGCGAAACCTTTCACGATGTATCGTCGATTGTGGCCGAAAACCTGAAAATGCCGTACGCTTATCGCGACGTCCTTGTGATCGCCTTCGAGAAATTATAACGCCCAGCGCGCCGAGAGCATTTTCAACAAGGTTCAATACTGCTTGGTATCCTCTCGGGTGTTCCTGGTGCGGGAACAATGCAGGATTAATTTCTTGCATCTAAACACCTAGATAGCAGTTTCGCCTCTCTGGTATGATGGTTTTTGGCCTCGCGGATCTCGCGTAATACGAATGACCGTGGACACCCCCGATCTTCGCAAGAAAGTGAGAAATTATCCTCATGCTGTCCGACGAGGTGGTCTGCGGCTTCGGAGGCACCGGGAACTGGTTTGGTAGCCAGACATTTGGGATGGAACCGGACATGCTCTCGATCGCCGGGGGGCTTTCATCCGGTCACCTGCCCATTGGCGGCGTCATTATCTCGACAAGATTTATCAATGCGCCGCTGACGAGGCCCACAAGGTCGGCGTGTTCGGTCACGGTTTCACCTACTCCGGTCATCCGGTGATAGCGGCCGTCGCCGCCGAGGCGATCAGGATCTACAGCGAGATCGATTTCGTGACCCAGGCGCGTCGTCTCGGCGATCACTTGCATGGAGCCCTCGCGGACGCGCTCGGCGACCATCCGCTTGTCGGTGAAGCCCGCGGCCGCGGCTTCATCGCGGGGGTTCAGATCGTCGAGGATCGTGCGCCCGTCGCGTCTTCGCGCCCGAGCTGAGGATCGGCGATGTCGAGCGGCGGTGCCGCGAGCACGGCGTCATGATCCGCAATATGGGAGACGTGCTTGGAATCTGTCCGCCCTATATAATCACCGAAAGCGAGATCGACCCCTTGGTTGACGGCATTCGTTCTGCACTCGACGGCGCCGCTGCTGCGAATTCCCGGGTCGGTCGGGTGGCATGAGTTCCAGCATTAAGACCGACTGCTTCACTTCAGTGGATATTATCGAGCAAACGCTCACCCGAGGGGTGCACTTCATCCGTGTCCGGTACAAAACGTCACCCATGTCTCAGGTCGGGCACGCCGCTCGCCAACGACACCGAGTTCGGCCTCGCGGCCTACTTCTACACCGGCGATCTCGGTCGCGCCTTCCGCGTGATGGAAGGACTGAAGTACCGGCGTCAATGAAGGCCTGATCACCACGCCGGAGGTGCCGTTCCGCGGCGTCAAGGAATCGGGCCTCGGCAAGGAAGGCGGCCTCCAGGGCATCGTGGATTATCTCGACACCAAACATGTCTGCATCGGCGGTCTCGGCGTCTAGTGGTTCCCGCCTGACATAGGAGTCCAATCAGAGATTCCCTTTCTGGCCTGCGCGTGCGAGTCTGGCGCATGCGCACAGGAAGATCGTTCACCGTTTCGTCGGCCGATCGCGTCCGTCTGACGGCGCTGATCAGGGATCGCAACGCCCCGCAAAAGCATGTCTGGCGCGCCGAGATAGTGCTTTTGCCCGCCGACGGCGTCGGCACCGGCGAGGTCATGCGCCGCATCGGCAAGTCGAAGACCGACGTCTGGCGCTGGCAGGAGCGCTTTGCCGCGGAAGGCTGTGACGGGCTGCTGCGCGACAAGACGCGACAGTGGCGCATTCCGCCGCTCGGTCCCGATGTCGGCGAGCGCGTCGTGGCACTGACGCTTGCCGATCCGCCGGGCGAGAGGACCCACTGGACCGCCGACATGATGGCGCAAGCCGCCGCAATCAGCGCCAGCGCCGTCAGGCGCATCTGGAAGGCGCATGGTCTCGCACCCCACCGCTGGCGCCAGGTTCAAGCTCTCCAATGATCCGAAGTTCGTCGACAAGTTGCGCGCCGTCGTCGGCCTCTATCTCGATGCGCCGGCCCATGCCATCGTTCTGTCGGTCGATGAAAAGAGCCAGATCCGGCGCTCGACCGCACCCACCCGGCCTGCCGATGAAGAAGGGGCGGCTCGGTACGATGAGGCACGACTACAAGCGCAACGGCACCACCACCCTGTTCGCCGCCCTCAACGTCCACTATTGTCCCGTTGACGAGAATATCATCTTAGTTGCTTGTAAAAATTTGTTCTCCACTTCCGTCTCCATCGTATCTCAGTCAACGCGATGGAGCAGGAAATGACTACAAACATTGTGAAACTGGAAGAAGGCAGGGCAATCGGCTCTAATCGTGACGTGCCGCTGTCAGATCATGAGGCGGAAGCCCTAGGGCATCTTGCGGTGGCGCTGAGTGGCATTTCGACGACCATTCGGTCCGCCGCCTACAAACACGCGCTAAACTCTAGTCACGCGATGAAGCCCCTAAAGGAGACGGAGGACGCGCTTACCGACTACGACGCCTTGGCGAGGGCGGCGGGCCGAAAGCAGCCGAAAGCGGCGGAGGAGGACGACAGGAAGGGGGACGCCCTAGCGAGAGAGGCCGCCGCACAGGTCAGCAGGGTCGATCAGACCCGATCTTCCCGCTGGAGCAGACCGCGAAGGGTACCGGTGGCATCAACGGACTACGTTCGGCAGGTGGTCATGGCAGATAGTCAGCTTGGAGCAGTGTCGGCACTGGTAAACGCGCGGCGAGTGGCTCCAGAACGCTTCCATGCTTCTGTTCCCAGTGTAGATAATAATCCGGATGCTCCGCTTCTGACCTCTTTTTCGGACTATCTGAGCAGGGTGTGCGGACTGGAGTCAAAGTCCCGCGAAGGCGTTCTCCTGGGCAGCCGCCGCTTTCTGGATTGGTTCCATCACCACCATTCCCGGCCAAGCCCTCGGCGCGTTGACGGCTGAGCATGTCCTTGCCGCTGTCGAACATCGGCTGTCACTATCGGCGACCTCCGGTACCCGCACCGGCAGCAACTTCTCACATCGTATTGGGCTGGCCACCACGACCAGAATCTCGCGCGCGTCGTCCCCAGGACGCCCCACTGGCGTTTGGCTCATCTAACCCTCGAACTCGGCTACGGCCCGTCGACGGTCTTCTTCACATGGGTCGGATTCGACGAAATGGACGAGGTCACAGGCGACGGCCATGCTGAACTGCTCGACGACGGCTCCATCGACATCACCTTCTATCACAACGGCGACGAGGCAATCCTCAAGGCCAAACGGGACACTTCTTCAACGGCCTGCTAGGAGATCCGTGTTCGCCTTGCGCTGACAAAGAAGCTCACACATGACGTCCGGGAGACGATGCTGGCAAATGGTCTGGCTGAAGCATTCCACCCACAATACCAAAGCCCGTCCCGATCCAAAGCGCTTCTAAGCACTCCACCTCAGGCGCAAGGCCGGTTGGCCAGTGCATCTTCTTGGTCCGCCGGAAGAGAACCCCGCCCGACAATAGCTTCATGAGGTCTTGCGCTGCAGTGTCGACCGTAAAAAAGGGCGCGCGAGGCGCCCTTCATTTAAACCGGCAGTCGGGAAGCAGACTTCACTCTGATATTCAAAAGCGGTAGGTGACACCTGCGCCTATCAGCCAGGGATCGAGCTCCGCCTTCCCCGTCAGCTTCGCGCCGGTCACCGTGACGTCGAAGTCCGGCTTCAGGAAAAGCTTCTTCACGTCGAAGTTGAGGCCCCAGTGCTGGTCCACCATGTAGTCGAATCCGACCTGCAGCGCCGTGCCGAACGTGTTCTTCACCTTGAGAGCATCAGCGCTGCCAGTGTCCTGGTTGTAGAAGATCGTGTAGTTCACGCCGGCGCCGACATAAGGCTTGAACGCGCCGAGATCGGTAAAATGGTACTGCAACGTGAGTGTCGGCGGCAGCAGCCAAACTTTGCCGATGTTGCCCAACCCTCCGATCGTCCCTTGGCCCGCGATGTTGGCATAAGTGGTACCGAGTATGAGTTCGGCGGCGATGTTGTCGGTGAAGAAATACGAGATATCGAGTTCCGGCGTCACCGTGTCCGAATACGAAAGACCGGAGCCGGGAAGCGTATCAACGTAGCCCAGATCTTTCGTAACGACGCCCAACGCCCGCAGGCGGACCTGCCAAGGGATTGGCGCTTCGGTGACCGAGGCTCCCGTCTCCGCCAGGACGGTCTCTGCTTGCGCAGGCTCCGCGGCGACGGCCTGCTGTCCCACCATGATCAGGGCCACCGCCGCTGCTGTTGCCCGCGCTACGCCCATTCGCGTTCTCGCCATGAGATTCACTCCTTGATGTTCAGAAAGGATGCACTGCACTATTTCGTCTCCTGCTCGAATGAATTGTTGATGGACCTCAAATGCCCCTCTTGCGTTGCAACGCGTTCCGCCGTCTCCGGAGGGTGATCGTTGAAGCCGATTGCGCTGCGGAGAAAATTGGTGCCTAGACTGATGAATGCGGCTTGCTCCCGATTGTCCTCGCCGCAGCCGTGCCCGCCTGCGCTGGCCTCGTAGAAGTAAGCGGGATAGCCAAGAGCCTGCAGTTTTGCGGCCATCTTGCGCGCATGGCCCGGATGGACGCGGTCGTCGCGTTTCGTGGTGGCGATCAGGATAGGCGGATAGGGCTGTCCCGGCGCTGCGGCGTGATAGGCGGAGATTTCCTTCAGGAAAGCCCAATCGTGAACCTTGTCCGGATCGCCATATTCGTCGATCCAGCTCGCGCCCGCCAAGAGCTTGGTGTAGCGACGCATGTCGATAAGCGGTGCTGTGCAGAACAGAGCCCCGAAATGCTCAGGATAGCGGGTCAGCATGTTTGCGATCAGCAGGCCGCCATTTGAGCCACCCTCGGCGGCAATCCGCCTCGGCAGGGTGATGCCCCTTCGCACGAGGTCGGAGGCAACGGCGGCGAAATCGTCGTGGGCGAGACGCTTGCCCTCCCTGCGCCCGGCT
>NZ_RZSF01000242.1:0-10501 GCF_004023325.1 Mesorhizobium sp. M1A.F.Ca.ET.072.01.1.1
GCAAGGCGCCATCGTCGAGGTGGCGCCGGCCCGCGCCGCGCTGATGGCAGCGATTGCCGAGCGTATCGCCGGCCATGGCGGCGCCGGGCTGTTCATCGACTACGGCCATCTTGAGCCGGGCTTCGGCGACACATTGCAGGCTGTGCGCAGGCACGATCACGAAGACGTGCTGGCCAATCCCGGCGGGGCCGACCTTACCGCTCACGTCGATTTCGCCGCGTTGGCCGCAGCCGTCCGGGAGCACGGCCTCCAGGCGGAACTGACCACGCAGAGCGAATTCCTGCTCGGCATGGGCTTGCTCGAGCGCGCCGGCGCGCTGGGCGCCCGGGCCGATGATGTCGCGCGTCAGGCGATTTCCGAGGCGGTCAAGCGCCTTGCCGGCCCCGATGCGATGGGCGAGCTGTTCAAGGTGATGAAGATCCTGCCAGCCGCGAAAACTGGCTGACATCGGCGGGCAACCCGTGCAAGCTGACCCTGCCACTTGCCCGAGCCTCACATCCCCCAACCGAACTCCACCTTGACGAAATCGCCCACGCGGACAACAAACCCTTCCATGCTGAATCAGACCAGACCCGATCCAGTACGCTCGCCGCTGCTTGCGAAGGCGCCAGGCATACGCCACGGCTATTTCACCCGCATCGGCGGCGTCTCCGGCGGCATCTATCAAGGCCTCAACATCGGCACGGGCTCCGGCGATGATCAGACGCTGGTTGCCGAGAACCGTCGCCGCGTTGCCTACTGGATGGGCGTGCCGGCGGATCATCTCCTCACCGCGCACCAGGTCCATTCTCCCGATGTCGTCATTGCCAGGGAGCCTTTTGCCGGCCCTCGCCCCCAGGCCGACGCCATCGTCACCGACCGGCCGGGCATCGCTGTCGGCGCCTCGACGGCCGATTGCGGTCCGGTGCTGTTCGCCGACGCGGAGGCGCGCGTCATCGGCGCGGCCCATGCCGGCTGGAAAGGCGCCCTCACCGGCGTGCTCGAAAACACCGTAGACGCGATGGAAGGGCTCGGCGCCCGCCGCGATCGCATCGTCGCCGTGCTCGGCCCTTCCATCGGACCCGACAATTACGAGGTGGGACCGGAATTCGTCGCTCGCTTCATCGAGGCCGACGCCGGCAATCAACGCTACTTCAAGTCGTCGCAGAACCCTGGCCACTCGATGTTCGACCTCAACCAATATACGGTCGACCGGTTGCGCAAGGCCGGCGTGACCGCCGACGGGCTCGGCCGCTGCACTTACGCCGAAGAACACCTTTTCTATTCCTACCGCCGCACCACCCACCGCAGGGAAGCGGATTACGGGCGGCAGGTCTCGGCAATCGTTCTGGAGAAAGAGTAATGGCGCTGCATTTCGAACGTTCGGAATTCGACGCGCGGCGCGACCGGCTGCTGATCGAGATGGCCGAGAAGAAGCTCGACGCCGTGCTTTTGTTCGCGCAGGAGAGCATGTACTGGCTGACCGGCTACGACACTTTCGGCTTCTGCTTCTTCCAGTGCCTGGTGGTGAAGGGCGACGGCTCGATGGTGCTGCTCACCCGCTCGGCCGATTTGAGGCAGGCGCGAAACACCTCGACCATCGAGAATATCGTATTGTGGACCGATCGTGATGGCGCCAATCCCGCGATCGACCTGCGCAACCTGCTCAACGATCTCGATCTGCTTGGCGCCCGCATCGGCGTGGAATACGATACGCACGGCCTCACGGCCTACAATGGCCGTCGCGTGGACGAGCAGTTGCAGACCTTCGGCCAGATCGCCGATGCTTCCGGAATCGTCGGCCGGCTGCGGCTCTTCAAGAGTCCAGCCGAGATCGCCAAGGCCGAAAAAGCCGCAAGCCTCGCCGACGATGCGCTCGATGCCGCGCTGCCGCTGATCAAGCAGGGTGGCGACGAGGCGCTGATCCTGGCCGCCATGCAAGGAGCAGTTTTTGCCGGCGGCGGCGACTATCCCGCCAACGAATTCATCATCGGGTCCGGCGCCGATGCCCTGCTCTGCCGCTATAAGGCCGGCCGCCGCAAGCTCACCAAGAACGACCAGCTGACGCTCGAATGGGCTGGCGTCTTCCATCACTATCACGCGGCGATGATGCGCACCGTTTTGACCGGGAAGGTCTCGAAGCGCCACCAGGAACTGTTCGATGCCGCCCGCGCGGCTCTGCTTGCCGTCGAGAAGGCGATGACGCCGGGCAATTCCTTCGGCGACGTCTTCGACGCGCATGCCCGCACGCTCGAGGCGCATAATCTGACCAAGCACCGGCTGAACGCCTGCGGCTATTCGCTCGGCGCCCGCTTCACGCCGTCCTGGATGGACATGCCGATGTTCTACCAGGGCAATCCGGAGCCGATCGCGCCCAGCATGACGCTGTTCGCGCATATGATCATCATGGATTCGGAAACCGATACGGCGATGACGCTCGGCCGCACCTATCTTACCACGGAATCGGCGCCGAAGCCGCTCTCGCGCCATGATCTCGACTTGATCGTGCAGTGAATCCATAATGGTTGGTTCACGCGGGGGCGTTCGCCACCAGGGAGTTGTCGGGCAAATGAGACGATCGCAGGTGACGACCGTGTCATTGCTTGCGGCGCTGGCGCTGGCCGCCTGCACCAACGCCAAGGACGTCCTCGATCCTTCTGCCGTCAAGCCGCCGGCGGGTTCGGCCCAGGCTCTGCCGGCCACCCAGGGCACGTCGGCCACCGCATCGCCAACAACGACCACCGCGCCCGCGCCCACAGCGACCGCGGCGGCTTCAACGCCTGCCACGCCGGCTCAGGCCGCCGCCATCGCCAAGACCCGGCTGCAGGTAGCGCCGATCGTCGGCGCCTCGGTGGAGGCCGCAGCACCCTTGACGGCGGAATTGCAGACGCGCGCCAGGCAGCGCGGCGTGACCCTTGTCGGCAGCACCGACCAGACGGCGACGCATGTGCTGAAGGGTTATTTCTCGACGATGTCCGAAGGCAAGGACACCACAGTCATCTATGTCTGGGATATCTACGATCCGTCGGGCAACCGCCTGCATCGCATCAATGGCCAGCAGAAAGCGGTTTCCGTCGGCAGCGGCGAAGGCTGGCCGGCGGTAGCGCCGGCCACCATGCAGGCCATCGCCGACCAGACGATCGACCAGTTCACCGCGTGGCTCGGCAGCGGCGGCGCCGGTTGATCGACCAACCTGTTGCCGGCTTGCGATCCAGCCGGCCTTTGTTGCGCCTTGTCGAACGATTCCCGATCACGAGGCTTGCAATACCGGCGCGGGCCGCTAAAAGCCCGGCATAAAGGCTCATGAGAGTCTGTCCGGTCTCTCCATCCTTCACCAGGAACGGTGCATGAAGCTTTTTGCGGGCAATTCCAACAGGGTGCTGGCCGAAGCGGTCGCTCGCTATCTCAACATCCCGCTGGGGAAGGCCAGCGTCAGGCGCTTCGCCGATCAGGAGATCTTCGTCGAGATCCAGGAGAACGTGCGCGGCGAGGATGTCTTCATCCTGCAGTCGACCTCCTATCCGACCAACGACCATCTGATGGAGCTGCTCATCATGATGGACGCCTTCATGCGCTCCTCGGCAAGGCGCATCACGGCGGTCATTCCCTATTTCGGCTACGCCAGGCAGGACCGCCGCGCCTCAGGTCGCACGCCGATTTCGGCCAAGCTCGTCGCCAACATGATCACCCGCGCCGGCGCCGATCGCGTGCTGACGCTCGACCTGCACGCCGGCCAGATCCAGGGCTTCTTCGACATCCCGACCGACAATCTGTTCTCGGTGCCGGTGATGGCCCGCGACGTGAAGGCGAAATACAAGCAGCTCGGCAATGTCGTCGTCGTATCGCCCGACATCGGCGGCGTAGTGCGGGCGCGCGCGCTTGCAAAACGCTTCGATGCCCAGCTCGCCATCGTCGACAAGCGCCGCGAGCGCCCCGGCGAATCCGAGGTGATGAACATCATCGGCGCCGTCGCCGGCAAGGATTGCCTCTTGATCGACGACATCGTCGATTCCGGCGGCACGCTCTGCAACGCGGCCGATGCCTTGCTCGCCAACGGCGCGACCAGCGTCACTGCCTACATCACCCATGGCGTGCTCTCGGGCGGCGCCGTTGCCCGCATCAGTGGCTCGAAACTGCAGGAACTGGTGATCACCGATTCCATCCAGCCGAGCCAGGCCGTGCTCGACGCGCCCAACATCCGCGTCATCTCGATCGCCGACCTGATGGGCGAGGCGATCTCGCGCACGGCGACAGAAGAATCGGTCTCGAGCCTGTTCGACTAGACCGCGCCGCTGCTGGCCTGAACCGGGCCGCTTGATCGCTTTGCCCCCTCGCCTGACTCGCGCGCACCGCGCATATAGCCGCGCGGCGAACTGCCGAGCATGCGCTTGAACATGGTGATGAACGCCGGCACGCTGTCATAGCCAAGATCGAACGCCACCCTGGTGATGGGCTCGCCGTCGGCGAGCCTCGGCAGCGCCGCGAACAGGCAGGCCTGCTGGCGCCAAGTGGAGAGCGACAGCCCGGTCTGGCGGTGGAAGGCGCGTGTGAAGGAGCGCCGGCTCATGCCAGCGGCATCCGCCCATTCGTCGATCGTCGCATGCGGCGAAGGCGCCGCGACAAAGCGCCGGCAGAGCGCCGCAAGCTTCGGATCCGACGGAAAAGGCAGGCCGAGCGGCCGCTCCGGCAGGTTCGGGATCTCATGCAGCAGGAGCCCCATGATCAGCCCGGCGCGTCCTTCGAGCTCGCCGCCCTGAGGCAGCTTCTCCGATTCCACGATCAGGCTGTGCATCAGCTCGGTGATGCCGACGACGCGCAAGCCCTCCGGCAGGCCGGGAATTGCATCCGGCACCACATAAACCGAGCGCATCGAGACGTCGCCCAGCATCTCGACCGAATGCTCGATGCCGGCCGGTATCCACATCGCATGGTCGGGCGGCACCATCCAGCGGCCGTGCTTGGTCGTCACCAGCACGACGCCGACAAGCGCATGCAGCAACTGGCTGCGGCTGTGGCGGTGCCGCGGCACGTGGTAGCCGTCGGGATATTCGGTCGGCAACGCGACCGCCGGCCCGACCGCTTGCTCCAGCCACTGCCAGCGGCTTTCATGCAGCCGACCGAGCTCGGCGGCATCGCCCCTGAAGATTTCCCGGCCATGCGGCATTCGATGTGGCCCACTTGCGAAACTATTGGACCAAACCACGAAAGAAGTCGCCATTCAAGCCGATTATAAGACAAGCGGCCAATAAAGCTGGCTGGCTGCGGTTCGCCGCCAAAAAGACCCGGAGCATTGCCTTGACCGATACGACCGCCACCGCCGTCGCCACCCCAGCGCCGGCAAGCCACACCTCGGCGCAAGCGACGGCCTTCACCGTCATTCTTGCGGTGAGCTTCTGCCACTGCGTCAACGACATCATGCAGTCGCTGCTTTCGGCGATCTATCCGCTGCTCAAAGAGAATTACGGTCTCGATTTCTGGCAGATCGGCCTTCTTACGTTCACTTTCCAGGTAACCGCCTCGCTGCTGCAGCCTGTGATCGGCATGATCACCGACAAGCGACCGATGCCCTATTCCTTGCCTTGGGGCATGGCCTCATCACTGGTCGGGCTGGTGGTGCTTGCGCATGCCGGCCATTACTGGCTGCTCCTGATCGGCGCCTCGCTGATCGGTATCGGCTCGGCGATCTTCCATCCGGAATCCTCGCGCATCGCCCGCTTCGCCTCGGGCGGCCGCTTCGGTCTCGCGCAATCGCTGTTCCAGGTCGGCGGCAATTTCGGCCAGGCAATGGGCCCGCTGCTCGCCGCCTTCATCGTCGTGCCTTTCGGCCAGACCAGCATTTCCTGGTTCGCCGTCGGCTCGCTGATCGGCATCGTCGTGCTGTGGCAGGTTGGCGGCTGGTACAGCCGGCTGCGCGCCTCGATGGCCAGCCGCAAGCCGGCGGCTCACGTCTCGCCCTTCCCACGCAAAAAGGTCATGGGGGCATTGGCGGTGCTGACGCTGCTGGTGTTGAGCAAGAACGCCTATATCGCCTCGCTGTCCAGCTACTACACCTTCTACGCCATCCATAAGTTCGGCGTTTCGGTGCAGATGTCGCAGGTCATGCTCTTCCTGTTCCTCGGCGCCTCGGCGCTTGGCATCCTGCTCGGCGGCCCGTTCGGCGACCGCTACGGACAAAAGGCGATGATCTGGTTCTCGATCGTCGGCGTTCTGCCCTTCACGCTGGCGCTGCCTTACGCCAATCTGGAATGGACGATGGTGCTTACCGTTGTGATCGGCCTGATCCTGTCGTCGGCCTTCTCCAACATCGTCGTCTTCGCGCAGGAACTGGTTCCCGGCCGCGTCGGCATGATCGCCGGCATCTTCTTCGGCTTCGCCTTCGGCATGGGCGGCATCGCTGCGGCCGTGCTCGGCGTCATCGCCGACATGAAAGGCATCGACTTCGTCTACCACGTCTGCTCGTACCTGCCCTTCCTCGGCCTGCTGACCGTGTTCCTGCCGAACATGAAGGAGGCCAGGAAAGCCTGAGCCGGCCACTCCGGACGAGCTCCAGAGAGCAAAGCACCCGCGCGATGGCGGGTGCTTCTCTGGCGCTGGGACTCAGGCCTGGAAGAAAGCCAGGAGGTCGGCATTGATGACCTCCGCATGGGTCGTCGCCATGCCGTGCGGAAGGCCCTTGTAGACTTTGAGCTCGCCCTTCTTGAGCAGCTTGATCGCGAGCAGCGCCGAATCCGCGATCGGCACGATCTGGTCGTCGTCGCCATGCATGACCAGCACCGGCACGTCGATCTTCTTCAGGTCCTCGGTGAAGTCGGTTTCCGAGAACGCCTTGATGCAGTCGTAATGCGCCTTGGCGCCGCCCATCATGCCCTGCCGCCACCAATTGTCGACCACACCTTCCGACACCGTCGCGCCTGGACGGTTGAAGCCGTAGAAAGGGCCGGCCGGAACGTCGCGGAAGAACTGGGCGCGGTTCGTCGTCAGCGCCGAGCGAAAGCCGTCGAACACTTCGATAGGCAAGCCACCGGGATTGGCAGCGGTCTTGAGCATGATCGGCGGCACCGCGCCGATCAGCACAGCCTTGGCGACACGGCCTCCGGAACCGTACTGCGCGACATAGCGCGCCACTTCGCCACCGCCGGTCGAATGCCCGACATGGATGGCGTTCTTGAGGTCGAGATGCGCAACCAGCGCCGTCACATCGGCGGCGTAGGTGTCCATCTCATTGCCGGTGTCAGTCTGGCTGGAGCGGCCATGGCCGCGGCGGTCATGGGCGATGACCCGATAGCCCTTGGAGAGGAAGAACAGCATCTGGGCATCCCAGTCGTCGCTGCTCAGTGGCCAGCCATGGTGGAAGACGACCGGCTGACCGGTGCCCCAATCCTTGTAGTAGATCTGCGTGCCGTCCTTGGTGGTGATCGTGCCGCTGCCCGAGCCGGCCTTCGCATGTGAAGCTTCAGTCATCTCAATCTCCGTTTTAGATGCCGCGATAAATGATATCGCGATAATGATATGTTTAGCGCAACGATGACTTCTTGTCCACGATAATATGTATCGCGATATGATTTTTTGTGCTAAAGAGCCTCACGACGTCGACAAAAGGATCATGGCGCGATGCCTCTGCCCCTGGACAATCAGCTCTGTTTCGCGCTCTACGCCACGAGCATGGCGATCAATCGTACCTACAAGCCCATGCTCGACGAGATGGGGATCACGTATCCCCAGTATCTCGTGCTCAATGCGCTTGGAGAGGCCGATGGCATGTCGGTCGGCACCATAGCGCGCCGGCTGGCGCTGGAATCGAGCACCGTCACGCCGCTCGTCAAGCGCATGGAGCAGGCGGGTCTGGTGACCCGCCAGCGCAGCCATGACGATGAGCGGCAGGTGCAGGTCGATCTCACCGCGGCAGGCCGGGCGCTGCTCACGCAATGCAGCTGTCTGGGCGAAACGCTGGTCGAGCGTTCAGGCATGACCTCGGCCGAGATCGATGCTCTCACGCGAAAAGTCCGGGCGTTGCGCGATGCGTTGAGCGGCGACCAATCGGCTGATGCTGCCTGACCTCCAAACGCCGGACAAAGTCTGCTTAGTGCAGGCCACGGCCCGCGTCCCATCGCAGGGGCGAGCCATTTCCGCCGCGGCTTGGCAGGCATCCTGGACGATGGTCCAAAAAAGACGTTCAAAATCCTGGCTTAGCCCGGCGCCGCCTCGCTGCTGACCGGCGGCAGTTGCGGCGCATCCAGCCCCTGGAACGGGTCGCGCCAGGCATCGATATGATCGATCCGCCGATACCAGCGGCTGAGCGACGGATAGTCATCGAGCGGCAACCGGGCGGCATCATTGAACGCGAGAAAGGTCGCCATACGAAAGTCGGCATAGCAAACCGAATTGCCGACCAGCCATTGGCGCCCGCAAAGCTCGGCTTCAAGGATGGCGGCCGTCATGTGGAACTGCCTCAGCCCCTCCTCGACCAATGCCTTGTCGATCGGCCCCAGTCCCCAGCGCTGTTTCGTGCCGCGCTCGAAATGCACCATGTCGCAGGCCCTGACGAAATTCTCCTTGCCCCAGCTCAGCCAGCGGATCATCTGCGGCTCGTCGTCGCCGGTGCGC
Source organism: Mesorhizobium sp. M1A.F.Ca.ET.072.01.1.1 (assembly GCF_004023325.1). Classification (NCBI taxonomy): domain Bacteria; kingdom Pseudomonadati; phylum Pseudomonadota; class Alphaproteobacteria; order Hyphomicrobiales; family Phyllobacteriaceae; genus Mesorhizobium; species Mesorhizobium sp. M1A.F.Ca.ET.072.01.1.1. The sequence goes on from NZ_RZSF01000242.1 coordinate 8,584, forward strand.
CAGAAATCCGAATGCATGTCGCGCGAGAGCCGGCATGCGATCGCATCGGCTTCCCACAGGCTCCATCCCGGGCCGACCAGGATAGGCAAGGTCAAATTGGGGTTCAGCGCGCGGTAGCGCTCGGCCTGCCCTGGTGCCATGGGCGAGGCGAATTCGAAGGCGACATCGGCCTTCAGATAGCGCGCCGCCGCGACCGCGAGGCGAGGATTGGGATTGCGGCTGAACAGTAGTTTCATGTCGATCTCCGGTCCTTCGATTGCCTGCCAAGGACGTTTGAAACCGGCCCGATGCTACATGACGCATGCGGGCGGGACCCGGCGCAACTCGCCAGATCCGACGGAGCAACGCGTCGGCTATGCCTCCCCGACCGGATATCATCGCGCAGCGTGGCCGAGCCTTCCCGTTCAACGGCTTGCGCCCCTGCCCGCCTTCCGCTATAGAGCCGCCACCCGCGTAGACACCCTTGGAGGCAACGCGGAGGAAGGCCGGCCAGGCCTGCATGATCCCCGAAGCGTTTGGACAGCCAAAAGCGTTGGATCGACCATGCGAGGCCGCGACGGCTTTCGACGTTTACGGATGGGCTTGCCCGCCGCGAACGCTCCATAACACGCGAAAGGAAATGCCATGAGCCACGAGGCTTACGAGCTCAAGGCCGAAGCGCGCGAACAGGTCGGTAAGGGGTCCGCCCGTGCAGTTCGCCGCAACGGCAAAGTGCCTGCAGTTATTTACGGCGACAAGCAGCCCCCCCTGGCGATCGCCCTCAACTACAAGGACATCTTCTACAAGATCCACGGCGGCGGGTTTCTGACCACGATCGCTACGATCGATGTCGACGGCAAGAAGATCCAGGTTCTGCCGAAGGATTTTCAGCTCGACCCTGTCAAGGACTTCCCGGTCCATGTCGACTTCCTGCGCATCGGCAAGGACACCGAGGTCAATGTCGACGTGCCCGTCCACTTCATCAATGAGGACAAGTCGCCCGGCATCAAGCGCGGCGGCGTGCTCAACATCGTTCGTCACGAAGTCGAGTTCCACTGCCCTGCCAACGCGATCCCGGAATTCATCACCGTCGATCTCGCCGGCACCGAAATCGGCGACTCGATCCACATTTCGGCGGTTGTCCTGCCGGCCGGCGTCAAGCCGGTGATCTCCGATCGCGACTTCACCATCGCGACCATCGCCGGCTCCGCGGCAATGAAGCCGGAGACGGAGGAGACTGCCGAAGCGGCGGCGCCGGAAGCTGAGGCCGCTGAGGCCGAAGAGAAGTAATTTCTCTCAGCGCCAGGAGACAACGATGCTTGTCTTTGCAGGCCTCGGCAATCCGGGCGCGAAATATCAGAACAACCGACACAATGTCGGCTTCATGGCGGCGGACGCGATAGCCCGCCGCCATTCCTTTTCGCCCTGGTCGAAGAAGTTCCAGGGCCTGATCGCCGAGGGCGCGCTGGGCGGCGAAAAGATCCTTTTGATCAAGCCGCAGACCTTCATGAATTTATCCGGCCAGTCGGTCGGCGAGGCGTTGCGCTTCTACAAACTCGATGCCGCCGCCCTCACCGTCTTCTACGACGAGATCGATCTTGCCGCCGGCAAGCTCAGGGTCAAGGTCGGCGGCGGTTCCGGCGGCCACAACGGCATCCGATCGCTCGACCAGCATGTCGGCAATGCCTATCGCCGGGTGCGCATCGGCGTCGGCCATCCTGGCGTCAAAGAGATGGTGCACGGCCATGTGCTCGGCGATTTCGCCAAGGCCGACCGTGAATGGCTCGACGTGTTGCTCGACGCGATCGCCGACGACGCCGCACTGCTGGCCAAGGGCGACGACAACTCCTTCATGAACCGCATCACCTTGGCGCTGCGCGAGAAGCTCGTGCCGACCGGCGATGACGATCGGCCTCCGCCCAAGGCACCAAAACAGGAG
>NZ_RZSF01000243.1:0-10482 GCF_004023325.1 Mesorhizobium sp. M1A.F.Ca.ET.072.01.1.1
GGCGAATATTCCGTCGCCGGTGAGGCCGAAACAAAGGCGGAGATCGCCGAGAACCGCTTCGCGATCGCTTTCGCCGCCGAGGCGGCCTCGGAATACGGGATGTCCGCGCACACCTTCGATCCTTCGGGCAAGATCAATGCCGCGGCGACCGAGCGCGGCATGACGCTCAATGCCAATTACGGCCGCTCGCTCAAGGCGATCGGCGAAGGGCATCGCTTCCTCGACGCGAGCGACATGCGGGAAATTACCGGGTCGTCCTACTATCTCGGCGGCATCCACACGCCCGGTGCCGTGATGATCCAGCCCGCCGACTATATCCGCGGCCTCGCGGCGGGGCTCGCACCGAAAGTCGACATCTTCGAGCACTCGCCGGTGCTCAAGCTCACCCGGGCGGGAGGAGCCTGGAAGGCGGTGTCGCGCACCGGAAGCGTCACCGCGCCGAAAATCATCCTCGGCGTCAACGGCCATATCGATGATTTCGGTTATTTCCGCGGCCGCCTGATGCACATCTTCACCTATGCATCGATGACCGCCCCTTTCACCGCGAAGTCGACGGGCAAGGACCGCTGGGCCTTGCTGCCTGCCGATCCGATGGGCGCCACGGTCCGGAAGATAACCAGCGACGGGCTCTCGCGGATCGTGATCCGGACCCGGTTCACCTATGACTGGCCCGTTCGGGTCAGCGAGAAGCGCCTGGCCGGCATCGCCGCCGAGCAGCGGACGTCACTCGATGCCAGGTTTCCGGACCTCAAGGATGTGCCGTTCGAATATGTCTGGGCCGGACGGCTCTGCCTCAGCCGCAACCACGTGCCGGCCTTCGGCGAGATCGATGACGGCCTTTATTCGGCGTGCTGCGAGAACGGCCTTGGAACCGTCAAAAGCACGCTCGCGGGCGTCATGGCCGCGGATCTCGCGACCGGCACCCGGTCGAACACGCTCGACAAATATGCGGATCAACCGCAGCCCGCGCGGCTTCCTCCCGAGCCGTTCGCGTGGATGGGCATCAACACGGTGATCCGTTTGCAGGAATTGCGTGCTGGCCGCGAGGGATGAGCCTGGCGGGGCATGTGAGGACGTGGCCCGGATGGCGACGTCCACTTGATGGGAAATGAGAACGATCATGCGCCGCAGCTTCTTTTGCATCGACGCCCACACCTGCGGCAATCCGGTCCGGCTCGTCGCCGGCGGCGGCCCCTTGCTGCCGCACGCCCCCATCGCCGAGCGGCGCGAGTTGTTCATGCGCGAGCATGACTGGATCAGGCGAGCGCTGATGTTCGAGCCGCGCGGACACGACATCATGTCGGGCGCCATCATCTATCCGGCCTACCGCGAGGACTGCGATTTCGCCGTCATCTTCATCGAGGTCAGCGGCTGCCTGCCCATGTGCGGCGCCGGCACGATCGGACTGGTGACGGCGGCGCTCGAAGAAGGGCTCGTCACGCCGCGCGTCCCGGGCAAGCTCTCGATCGAGACGCCGGCAGGAAGGGTCGACATCGAGTATGACAAGCCGGGCGCCTTCGTCGAAAGCGTGCGCATGTTCAACGTCGCGAGCTACCTGCATGCCGCCGATGTCGGCGTCGATCTACCTGGTCTCGGCCGGCTCGTCGTCGACATCGCCTATGGCGGCAATTTTTACGCGGTGGTCGAGCCGCAACAGAACTGGCAGGGTCTGGACGGCATGTCGGCCAGCGACATCGTCGAGCTCAGCCGGCGGCTGCGCGACGCGCTGGCGCCTAACTGCGATCCAATCCATCCGGAGGATGACAGGATACGCGGCGTGCATCATGCCATCTGGTGCGACGGGCCTTCAGGCGATGGCGACGGCCGCGGCGCGGTGTTTTACGGCGACAAGGCGATCGACCGATCGCCGGGCGGCACCGGAACGTCGGCGCGCATGGCGCAACTGCATGGCAAGGGCCGCCTGAAGGTCGGCGAGACGTTCCGTCAGGAGAGCCTGATCGGCACGGTGTTCAAGGGCCGCGTCGAGGTGGAAACTAACATCGGTCCGTTCAAGGGCATCAAGCCGAGCATCGACGCCTGGGCGCAGATCATCGGCCACAATACGATCTTCGTCGACGATCGCGATCCGCTCGCGCATGGGTTCCAGATCCGCTGACGGCAAGCGGACACAAGCGCCGGCATGGCTAACCGCCTGGGCCCTACCCCAGGCCAGGCCCGACCCAGGCTGGCACCATCGCGCGACATTGTTGCGGCGAGATGCCGTTGAACGCCCGGAAGCACTTTGCAAAGTGCGAGGCGGATATGAAGCCGCACGCCATGGCGATATCGATGATGGGCAAGCGCGTCCCTTCGATCAGGCGCTTGGCATGGTCTGTGCGTATCCGCAGATAGTGCCGCACTGGCGGCACCTCGATATGAGCAGCAAACAAGCGTTCGAGTTGGCGCCGTGACACTCCGGCCCGATGTGCAACCTCATCCATGGAGAGCGGAAATTCCACATTCTCTTCCATGATCCGCATCGCCATCACGAGCTTGTCGCTCACCCCGGCGAAGGCAAGACCGGTCGGGCCGGTCTGCCGGTTTGAGCCTGAGCGCTGGCCCTCTACGGTCGCATGCCGGCACACCTCTTGCGCGATGTACCCGCCGGCATGACTGCCGATCAGATCGATCGCGAGGTCGAAGGCCGCCAGCTCGCCGGCGCAAGTTGAATATTGTCCGTCTTTGACGAACAGGGAGTCTCGTATTCGCGGCTGATTGAAAACTTCGGAAAATGCGGGGAGCCGAGACTAGTGGATCGTACAACGCGTTCCCGCAAGCAGACCGGTCTGCGCCAGCAGCCATGTCGCCGTTCCAACCGCCGATATCGAAACGCCGCGACGTGCAATCGTGCGCAGAAATCCATTAAGTTGTGGGGTCAGTTGCCGTTCGACCGGTTCGCCCGCCAATATCGCGAGCTGGTCCGGCTTGCGATCGTCCGATTTGCAACCCAGTTCATCGATTGTTGCATCGACTGCAATGGAGAGGGCGTTCGCACCCTCCACGGGCCGAGCGTCCAATCCCGCGATCCGCCAGCGGAACAGTGGCAAGCGCGATATCGTATTGGCGATGCGAAACGGTTCGATATAGGCGTGGAGCGCCAGATGCGAGAAGCCGGGCAACACCAGAACCACCAGGTCGAAGGGCATGTCGGCGATCGCCGAAATCTCCGGCGTGGCGCAAGACTTCATGGCCCTTATGTTCGCGGACGCGTTCATCAGGCGCCGTAGACGCCGATTGGCTTACCGGACGTTCCGGGCTCGGGGGTCACGCTCAGTATTCCTCGTTCAGCGCATCGACCGCGGGGATCTCGCGCGAGCGTCGGTCGATGTAGGCGCGCAGCTCCTCGTCTTTCGCTATATCGAGCGTGGGCTCTTCGTATTCGGCCAGAAGCCTGCGGGCATGCTCGAGTGCCCGCTGTTTGATGTCCTTGGCGCCGTCCGCGTACCACTGCTCGATCGAGTTGTTGTCGAACAGCTTCGGGATGAAGAAGGCCCGCTCGAAATTCGCCTGCGTGTGCGGATGGCCAAGATAATGGCCGCCCGGCCCGACGTCACGCACGGCAGCCAGGGCCTCATCGAAGTCGTCCCACTGGATTCCCTGCGTCATCCGATAACCCATCGAGCAGACCTCTGCATCGACGACGAACTTCGCGATCGAGCAGTGCATGCCGGCTTCGTTCCATCCCGCCGAATGCCAGATGTAGTTCGCGCCCGACATCAGCACCGCCATCATGGTCATCGCGCTCTCATAGCCGGATTGAGCATCGAAGACCTTGGCACCGCCGAGCAGGTTGGACGTGCGCCAAGGCACGTTGTAGCGGCGCGCCATCTGGCCAATCATGAAGTTCATCAGCGATATCTCCGGCGTCCCAGCCATCGGCGCGCCGGATTGCATCGAGACCGTCGACAGATAGTGCCCGTAGATCGCCGGGCAGCCTTTGCGGATCACTTGGGTATAGGCGAGCGCGGAGAGCGCCTCGGCATTGAGCTGCGCGACAGCGGCGGCTGTGGAGGCCGGTGTATTGGCGCCGCCCAGAACGAAGGGCGAGCACAGCACCGGCTGGTTGCGCCTGCAGAAGGCGCGCATGGCGCCGAGCATCACCTGGTCCCAGACCAGCGGCGAATTGCCGTTGCAATTGCCCGTCGCGACCGAGTGTGTCTCCAGGAAGCCTTCGCCGAACAGGATCTCGCACATGTCGAGCACGTCCTCGGCATTCTTGGGCGAAGTCGTCATGCCCATGAACATCTTGTCGGAATGCTTCATCGACGAGTAGGTGATGTGCAGGTGCCGATGCGCGACCACGATGTCCATCGGCTCGACGATGTGGTGCGCCGATGAGTGCAGCGCCGGCATCATGTGGGCCAGCTTGTGAAAGGTCCCGAGATCCGCGATCGTCGGGCCGCGCCTGACATCATCGAGGTCGCGCATGTAGGGCGCACCGGTCATCGGCACGAAGATCGACTTCGGCCCGCCGAGCTCGACATTTTTCGCCGGGTCGCGGGCGAAGTACTCGATCCTGGAGGGAATGGTCTTGATGAGTTCCATGACCAGGCCGCGGTCGAGATGAACACGGTCGTCGGCTCTGACCTCGGCGCCGACCCTCTTCCAATCCTCGATCGCGATCGGGTCGCGAAACACGACGCCCACGTCTTCGAGGATCGCGAGGGAAGCCTCATGAATACGCTCGACCTGTTCGGCATCCATCGGCTCCACAACCGGCAGGCCGCGCTTCAGCGTCGGCAGCATGTCGATCTTCGGTGCCGTGCGGATGGTCCGTCGCGCCTCCCGCCCACCTCTACGAGAAACTTGCAATTGAGCAGTCATGGCGGTCTCCGAGAAAAAAACTTTGCAACCCTTGTGAGCTGGCGGAACTATTGCCGAAACGGGAAGATTTCACCTACTGCAAAAGTCTCACGCGCCTGTTGAGCAAAAGCGCGTAAAGGCCGAAGCTCCAGTGCTGAACAGCCGTCGCCGTCCGACGGTCACGACGCAGGCTTCGGGCCTGGTCGAGCTTGTCCCTAGTTGCGTTGTGGAGCCTGTAACGGATTGCCGAGCTTCCAGCTTTACGAGACCGGCAGCGGAAGCTTCTTTGTGCGGCCGCCGTCGATGACGTAGACCTGACCGGTGACGAAGGCGCTTTCTTCCGAAGCCAGCCAGACCGCGAGGTTTCCGACGTCGGTTGGCTGGCCGAGACGCCCGACCGGATGCATGACAAGCAGTTCCCTGCGGACGCGGTCGCTGTCGGCCATGCTGTCGATGTAGACCTCGCTGAGGTCTGAATTGATCCAGCCCGGCGCGATGGCATTGCAGCGGATACCCTCATGCCCATGGTCCACGGCGACCGCTGCCGTGAAGCCGTGGATGCCCGCTTTCGAGGCCGAATACGCGGGATGCCCCGGATTGGACGCCAGCCCTTCGATCGAGCCGATGTTGACGATGCTTGCAGCGCCGCGCTTGCGAAGATGCGGCATTGCCGCTTTCGTCAGGAGGAACGGAGCCTTCAGATTGATGTCCATCATCTGGTCCCAATCTGCCTCGGTCATCTCGTCGACCGTCTTCTCGAACATGATGCCGGCGTTGTTGACCAGGATATCCAGCCCGCCAAGCCGCTCAACGACGGTTTCGACGGCCGAGGCAATGTCCTGGGAATTCGAAAGATCGGCCTTCAGATAAATGGTGCGCTCGTTGAGGATTTCGTCGGGCGGGGCATTTCGCTGGACAATGGCGACTTTTGCCCCCTCCTCGACAAAGCGCTGGGTAATGCCGGCACCGATGCCGCGTCCGCCGCCGGTGATGATTGCAATCTTGCCTGCCAATCTGTCGGCCATGTGTATCCTCAATAGACAGGCTTTGCGCCGTTGACTTCGACTGTCGTGCCCGCGACGTAGCGAGCGGCGTCGGAACTCAGAAAATAGACCACCTCGGCGATATCTTCCGGCTCGGCGATACGGCCGAGCGGCACGGACCTGTTGAGCTCTGCAATGGCGGTGTCGGGATTGAAACCGCGCTTGGCGAAGCCGGAGCGCAGCATCGGCGTGTTGACCTCGTTCGGGCAGACCGCGTTGACCCTTATCCCGTCACCGGCATGATCGCGGCCGAGACACTTCGAGAACGCCGCCACGGCCGCCTTGCTGGTGCAGTAGGCCGCGTGGCCAGGCCCGGGGTAAAGTCCCCAGCAGGATGCGATGTTCACGATCGCGCCGCCGCTGCGGCCCTTCATGTGACCGATGGCTTGCCTGCACGTGTAGAAGATCGACTTCAGGTTGATGTCGAACGTCCGCTCCCAGTCGTCGTCGGTCGTCTCGAGGATGTTTCCGCGGGTGATGATGCCGGCGTTGTTGACAAGCACGTCCAGACGCCCTGTGGCCTGGATGGAATGGTCGATCAAATCCTCGCAATAGGCCTTGTTGCGGAGATCGCCGACCTTGCTCCAGACATTCTTTTCGCCTCCGTTGAGCTCGACCCCGAGCCTGTCCAGCCCAGCCTGGTCGGCGTCGCCGGCAATCACACGATAGCCGTTGGCAATGAACTGTCTGCAGATTACTTGCCCAATGCCTCCGGCCGCGCCCGTTATCACGACCGTCTTCTTCTCAGTATCCGTCATTGCTCGAGCCATGTTCGTAGGGGAGAGTTCAGTGCATATTCTCGAAACCGCCGTCGAAGGCCAGCGGCGCGGGCCTGCAAAAGACTCACCTCCTTGTTGAGTTGCGCGGCGCCAGAACTCGTAGAGAGGCAGCGCGCAGAAAAATCATTCGCACGCTTTGACGGTATTGACGGCAGGTGCCTCATGGCAGCGGTGTCGGACGCTGATTGGAAGGCGTCGCGGTAGGCGGGGCTGGGCGGGTTGGATTCTCCTATTGTCCGCCGCAGAGGGTTGGGGATCGCCGCCAGCTGTCTAAACCGCTATCGCATCGGCTGCAGGCAGTTTCGGACAAGTCGGGCCCCTCTTGCTCAGGCTGTGGCGCTGCGCGATCATCGAAGTGTTGAGAGTTTGGACATGGTTCGCCGCTATTATGACCTGCCGTCATTGACCGCGTTGGCGGTTTTCGAGGCGTGCGCCCGGCACCTGTCGTTCAAGCTGGCGGCTGCGGAACTCAACGTCACTCCCGGCGCCGTGAGCCGACAGATCAAAGCGATCGAGGACGAGCTCGGAGTGCCGCTCTTTACCCGCCTCGGCAGCGGCGTGGCGCTGACAAGCGCAGGCGAAGATCTTTATGGCGTGCTGGCCAGCGGCTTTTCGCGAGCCGCCGACATTGTCCGAAATGTGAAGCGCGGCGATCGTTCGAAGAACGTTACCCTGGCTTGCTCGGATGCGCTGGCATCGATGTGGCTGATCCCGCGCATGCCGGTCTTCTGGACGCGGCACCCTGACATTTCCGTTGATCACCTGATCTCGGACAATCCTCGCGACTATCGCCGCGCCGAGGTCGAATTGCGCATCCGCTACGGATTTGGGTCGTGGCCGGACGAAACCGCCGAGTTGCTTTTCGACGAGACCATCTACCCGGTTTGCGGTCCGGGCTTTGCGAGCAGGCATCGCGATGCAACGGCGGACTCGCTGGCTGACTTGCCACTGCTGCATGTTGATTGGGTTGATCCTGATTGGGCCGGCTGGGACGAAGTTTTGCGACGCGCCGGCGTGCCCCACGGTTCGACCAGAGGTCGGCGCTTCGGCAAGTTTTTCGTGGCGCTGCAAGCCGCCCAGGCCGACCAGGGCGTTGCGGTTGGCTGGCACCGCCTGGTCAACGCGCAGGTCGACGAAGGCAAGCTGGTCAGATTGACCGATCTCGAACTGCCGGCGCCCGGCGGCTACTATCTCACCTGGAATGACAATCGTAAGCTTTCCCCCGCTGCAGAGAGCCTGCGCAGCTGGATCCGGGAAGTGGCGGCAGAGGAACGAGCGAGCTAGAGCTCGCTGCCGCAGCCTCGGCCAAGCGTCGGCGGGCTGGGCGCGGAGTGTCGGCCACGACACCATCTTCGTCGACGACCGCGATCCGCTGGCCCACGGGTTCCAGATCAGATAGGCGCTTGCTTCGATGCCTTGCCGTAGCCTCGGTCGTCCGAATGGCCGAGCATGCGAAGCGCACGGCCGATATTTACCTAAGCTGGCCAGTCTGGCCATCGTCCTTAGGGATGCGTTTCAATTGTATTAGCATTAGCGCATATTTCTATCAGCCGGTGCCCTCTTAGCGAAGTCCCCGTACTAGGTCCCCGCCGGTTAGGCCCGGTGGCCCTTGCCTTTCGCCACCAAACCCACAAGGGCTCCGGGCCGCTCCCGTGCCAGGGTGTCGACAGACCGTGTCATTCGAACGATCGACCGCGCCGATGCGGTACACGCTTTCCTTGCACTTGCCATCACCGGGCTACGCGACGCGAGCCGCATGCGGCTTCAACATCGTGGCAAGCACGATGCCGGCGACGATGAAGGCGGCGCCGATGAGATCGTAGTCATGCAGGCTCTCGCCGAGCAGCAGATAGGCGAGGATGGCGACGAACATCGTCTGCAGATAGAGCAGCATGCTCGCCCGGCTGGCGCCGAGCGTCGCCACGCTGCGATTGTAGAGATAGTACATCAGGGCGCCGCCCGGGCCCGCCAGGTAGGCGAGCGCGAGCCAGCCATGGGCGTTCAAGGCGGAGCGCTCGTCGTTGACCAGTTCCCACAGATGGAAAGGCAGGGCGACGAGCGCGCCGGCGCCGAGCAGGAGCACCACCAGCGGCAACAGCTCGATGCCGAATTTGGACCGGCGCACCAGCACGGTGTAGAGCGCCCAGCAGAACGCGCTGCCGACGATCCACAATTCACCCAGATTGAACTGGAGCTGGAGCAGCGCCGTCAGGTCGCCATGCGCGACGATGACCAGCATGCCGGCGAGCGCAACCACCGCGCCGAGCGCCTGCCAAAGCCCGAGCGGCTCGCCGAGCACGAAACGCGCGAGCACCATCGTCATGACCGGAGACAGCGCCATGATGATGCCGGCCGTGGTCGCGTCAGTGTCGGCGAGGCCGCGGTAGATCATGCCCTGGCAGAGCGTCAGGCCGATCGCTCCGACGGCGGCGATCTCCAGCGGCCGGGATTTGAGAAGCGCGATCATCGCCCCGTGATGACGATGCACGATCGGCAGCAGGATGGCGCAGGCGAGCGCAAGCCGCCAGAAGCAGAGTCCCCAGGGCGGCATTTCCGGCGCCACCCATTTGGCCGCGATATATACGCCGGCCGACAGCAGCCAGCACAGCACCGCGGCCGGATAGCCGGAGAGCGAAGGTACCGAGGCGGCGGCGGACTGTTCCGCCGGATGAGCTATCGGCACCGCCTGCATGTCATGCCCCCGTTCAAAGAACGTCAGCGCCCAAGGATGGCGGCAATATATCTCAATCCCTGGCCGTCACATATATGCGCTTCCATGGACAGCGGCGGCTAAGATGCTTCGCTCTGGCTGGATGTGCTTCGGCGCCGCTACCGCATGCGCCCGCCACCGGAGCCATGCATGAACGACTGCAGCTCGTCCAGGTCGAGGCTGCCGTCGCCATCCTCGTCGGCGGCGTTGAAGATCCTGCCGACGATATCCTGAACTTCGCCCTGCGACAGTGCGCCGTCGCCGTCGGCATCCACTATCGCGAACATGACCTGCATACGGGCGCGGTGCATCATGCGCGGTCCCATCCGATCAGGCCTGCCAGCCATTCTGTCGCCGTCGCGCCGCGCTTGTCTGTCTTCGCGGTGCCAACGTCCGCCATGCCGGGGTCCCTGTTCAGCCGAACGATCTTCCTGCAGCTTCTCCTGGAGCGCGTCGTCGATCATCTGGCGGATCATCTCGCGCGTCGGACCTGCGGGTTGAGCATTGGCTTCCGGTGTCGCGGTCGGTCCGGGCTTCTGCGGAATCGGCGTGGGCTCCGGCGCAGCACTTGTCTGGGCAAGGACCGGGAAGCTCATGAATAGCAAGGCAGCAGCGGCGGCTGTAGTTCTGTACGGAAGTTTCATCGGGTTCTCCCTTGAGCTGTGACTGTCTCTCAAACTGAGATGCACAACCAACCTGCTCTCGATCCGATGGTTCCGCGCGAAGCGCCGATGGCCCAAGAAGTGTTTCGAGCCTGCAGAATGCCGGCGCGCTCCTAGGCGCGTGACACGGACTTCGACATCCCGCCAAGCTCCATCGCTCAATCACCTAAGAGCAATGTTTCGCGCTGCCGACGGCAGCAGGCTCTCGGTGCCGGGCGCGGAAATCGGGGCGCCGTGAAGAACCCAGTCGGCCGCGATCTGCCCGATCACCGGGGCCAGCTGAATGCCGTAGCCGCCGGCGCCGGCGGCGGTCACCAATGTCGGCTCGGAAGCATCGATCGGGCCGACGAAGGGGCGATGGTCCGCGGACACGGGGTAAAGGCCGGCCCAGCCCCGGCCAAGCCGCGCGCCCGGCAGGTCGGGCAGCCGCTCGAGGAGAAGCTCCGCCAGTCTGACCTTCGATCGTTCCTCGCACTGGTCGTTGT
>NZ_RZSF01000244.1:0-10477 GCF_004023325.1 Mesorhizobium sp. M1A.F.Ca.ET.072.01.1.1
GTCCTGTCGGCCATCTCGGCGCAGTACTTTTCCATGTAGGCCGTGGCGATCGCCTCGGTGCTGCCCATGAATGTTTTGTCGGCTTCATGCGCCCATTCTTGCGGAGCGCGGGCAAGGAGGACGATCGGCGACGTGGCGAAGGCATCGGTCTCAGCCGCGAGCAGGGTGAAGTAGGGCAGGCCACCCTCCAGCGGCGCGTAGACCAGATCGTAACTGCACCGCTCGAGATAATGCAGCAGCGCAGCGGATCGGCTTTCGGGCGTCGCCAGCGAGGGAAGCAGCTGGTCGGACCGGTCGAGAACCTCCAGTTTGACCGAGGCGGCCTCAAACTCCGCCCGTCGGGCCGCGACCTCGTCCGTGGATGGCACGTCCCGGCCGGCAACCCACAGCAGAGTGACGTCGTCTCCGTTTTCGGCGAAGAGCCTTGCAAGTTCGCCGGGCGTCATCGCGTCGTCAATGTCGGCGTCGCGCGGGATCGCTTGCGCCGCCACGCAGATGCGGCGACGTTCAACACCCGGCCCCAACGGCTTCAGCTTGCTTCCGACCGCCATTGCAGCTTCCCTTACCGCAATTCCGCTAACAACGCTTTTGCGCTCTGCCTGCCTTCTGGTCGCGCCGGATTTACTTTTCAGTGATCATCCGTCTGCGCCACCGGTAAACCAAGACCATCAAGCGGCGTCTAAAACAACTGTGCAATCAAGCGATTGTTACAAGTTTATCGACACGGCATAACCAATCTTTACGCGTCCGGGCTAACCGTTCACGGCATAGCAGGAGGCGCGAATGAAAACGATATTGAAGTTTCTCGCTGCGCTCGCCTTGACGGGCGCGATGATCTCGACGAGCTCGGCAGACCAATTGCTGCGTCCGCGCATGAATCTCGGGAAGGGCTACGTCAAGACGATCAGCGGCGACCGCGGCGGCTATGTAATCGACTATGCCATCCGCATGCTGAAGATGCGCCGCAGCGGCGGCTTCGTGCGCTTCAACGGTGCGTGCGATTCGGCCTGCACGCTTTACCTGGCGATGCCCAAGAGCAAGGTCTGCGTCACGCGCAACGCATCGTTCGGCTTCCACCTGCCGTATGGCGCCGGGGCGCGCGGCAACCAGGTCGCTGCCGACTTCATGATGAAGAACTACCCTGGCTGGGTTCGCGGCTGGATCGCCAAGCGCGGCGGCCTGAAGAACTCCGTCACCACCATGACCTATGCGGATGCGAGCCGGTTCCTGCCGACTTGTCCTGCCGAACAGCGTTCGACCATTGCGAGCCTCAGCCCAACGCGCCTGCGCGGCGGTTGAACCCCGCAGCAGGTGTTGGGACGCCGACGACGGCGGGTGCTTCAGGGCGCCCGCCGTTGCCGTTTCAAGCGGCCGCTCACATTTGAACGGAGAGGTCGTTTGTGTATGTTCGGGTAAACTCCATCGGGTGTGGCGTGAATGCAGTCTTGTCAGAAGTTCGTGCTGATCGCTTCGCCACGAACCGGTTCTCAAGCGCTCAATCGCCATCTCAACCAATATGACGGGATGGTCCTGCACGGCGAAATCTTCAATCCGAGCTTCGTCGGCTTGCGCCATGACTATCACGAGAAAATCGATCTGCCGCGCGATCGGGTCGATTTACGAGATGCCGAGCCGGAGCAGTTCATCGCGCGCGTCTTCGACGATCCGTCGGCTCGCTTCGTCGGTTTTCACATATTTCCCGACCAGACACGCGCGGCCATACTCCCCGTGTTGGAAGATGAAAGCGTCAAGAAGCTCTGGCTTGTCAGGAATCCGATCGCGTCCTTCGTCTCGCTGCTCGAAGCGGAAGCATCCGGAGTATGGACAGTCCATGCCACCGATCGGGTCGCAGCCGACAGCCCGAGAAAGAAGGTGCATTTCGACATAGACCGTTTCAACGCGTTTCTGCGCGAGCTGAATCTGTTTCGCGCAAAGATCAGATCCGTGCTGTTCGAGACCCGACAGCCGTATTTCCCGATCCACTATAGCGACATCGGCGATCCATTGGTTGGCAATGCAATCATTGCCTATCTCGGCGGTTCCCAGCGACTGGACCACTTCGAGACCGAAATCCTGAAGCCGCCGCAGCGGCCTTTCGTCGACCGCATCGAGAATTACTGGGAATTCGTGACCTATTTCAGGGCAGTCTCGACGGACGATCTGTACGCGTTCGGCTGACGTCGGAATGAAGCCGGGCCGGCCCGCAACACGGTCTCAGCTTTCTTTGTTGCCGCAAGCTCGCCGCTTCCAACGCTGATCGGCCCTTTGGCAAACCCATTGTCTTTCAGTGTTTGCGGTTAACCAGTTCTGAAGAGACGTCGTTAACGCACACTTGATTTTGTTGACTCTTTCCTGCCCCGAACCGATTTTGCGCACGGGGTTTGAAAGCTGCCGGCCGTGGTTTCTGGCCGGAGCACAGACTGGCGGTGGGCAATTTCATGAGTATCGGCGGCGGTATGGGCTCGGCGAGCCGGTGCGAGGGTGGCCAGACGGGATCGAGGACGAAACCTGCATTGACCCAGGAACTTCGCTTCACGCGGATGTCCTTGCGCGTCATTTGCACCAGCCTGTGGTTATGGCTTCTGCTGGGCATCTACCGGGCCGTCATCGTCGATCCGCAAACGACATTTCAAGGGGTTCTGGCGTCCATTCCCATGGGATTGGCGGCAAGCTATTACGACCTGATCCTCATCACATCAGTGACGGCGGCAACGCTGATCCTGCTCTTCCTTACAAAGTCAAGCCGGCTCGCATCCGCGGCCATCGCCTCCCTTTTCTATCTCGGGGTCGTGGTGTCGCTCGGCTGGGGATTTGCCAACATCAATCTCGTCAAGATGCTGGGTGAGCCTTTCACCTTCCAGTGGCTGGTCTATGGCGACTTCCTGCAGAATGCCGACGCCAAGAGCGCGATGGGCGACGCCCTCAACGTGAGGGATGCCGCGATCCTTTTCGGGTCCATCGTTCTGGTGCTGGCCCTCGGCTACGCCGCGGGCAGTTTGTGCCAGCGGCTGAGTTCCGCAGGCCGCAAGAGGTTTCTCATCGCTTTGGTTCTGTGCGTTGGCGCGGCCCTGGTCGGCAGCGGCTATCATGTGCGCGCTCAGTCGCTGCCAGCATCCAAGGTCGACAATCCTATCGTGTATTTCGTTCAGTCGGCGTGGTTCAGTTCGACGCCGGTGACTTTTGCGATGAGCGCCGGCGGCAATGATGCCGATGTCGCCAGCGTCGGGGAGCGTCCGGCGGAAACCTCAAATTTCAAGGCGCCGACGCCAAATCCGATCAAGAACGTGCTGATTTTCATGATGGAGTCGGTGCCGTCGAAATACATCGAGACCTTTGGCGGCCAGTATCCGATCACGCCGAACATAAAGAGCTATGCCGGAGATTCCATTCGGTTCGACAAGATCTATGCGCATGCGCCGTCCACGCACTACTCGATCTTTTCGCTGCTGACCTCGATGTACAACGACATCTCATTCTACGGGATGACCGCCAAATATCCGTACCTGCCGCTGGAGACGATCTCCAACGCCCTGTCCAAGCACAATTTTCGCACCGGGTTCTTCTGGAGCGCCGATTCCCGTTTCCAGCGTGTGGACGAGTTCCTGATCAACAAGGGACTGGATGTCATCCAGGACTATCGGGGGCAGAAATGCGCCACCCCGACCTTCAAGCTCAGTACCGAGCAGTGGAAGAACATGGACTACAACAGTGACCTCTGCACGGCCCAAACGATCATCGACTGGATGAAGAAGGATCCGCAGAAGCCCTTCTTCGGCATCATGTTCACGGCGATGACGCATTATCCGTATATCACCGGCAGCCCGATGTTCTCGAAGATGGTGCCTTCCGCCAAAGACATCGGGCCGGTGCACTACGTCGATGACGAAAAATTCAATGCCTATCTCAACGCCCTGAAGGTCGGCGACGCAGCGTTCGGTGAAATCCTCGATTCACTGAAGCAGTCCGGCAAGCTCGATTCGACGCTGGTTGTCGTCCTTGGCGATCATGGCGAGGCGTTCGGAGAACATGGCGACTACGTCCATGCCACGGCGATCTACGACGAGAACGTCCACATTCCGCTGATAATGATCAACAAGCACCTTTTCCATGACGAAGTTGCGCATCCGGTCGGCGGCATCGTCGATATCGCTCCGACGATCATGGACATACTGGGACTGCCATTGCCCGAGCAGTGGCAGGGCCGCAGCTTGTTCAGCGAGCAACGGCCAAACAGGACCTTCTTCTTCAATCCGTGGGCCGGCTCCTTGCTCGGTTATCGCGATAATGATCGAAAGGTGATTTTCAACGCTACCACCGGCAAGGTCGAGGAATACGACCTTAAGGCCGATCCCGGCGAAAAGACGAACCTATTCGACGAAGGCTTGAGCGATCGAACGGCGCTGCTGCAGCCGATTGCCGGCTGGGTGCAATCGCAAAAGCGGCGCATAGCCACACTTGTCGCCAACGCGGCCGGAGACGCGGGGCGCTGCACAGCCACAAGCTTGGAGATCGACGCGGCCGGCACCGACTACCAGGGGCAGCCTCGCTTCGACGTCTTCGCCGACGGCAAGCGCCTTGGCGAGATCGCCGTCCATGGTAAGGAGAGCAACGCCTCGACCGGCGAGCAGCGCGTAGCGGAACTGACGGAGGCGGCCGTCGAGGCGCAACCGTTCCACCTCGACCTTAGCGGCGTGCCCAATCCAAAGACGATCGAAATTCGTTATGTCAACGACCAGTGGGCCGGAGACGGCCGGCCCGGCGATCGCAACCTTTTCATCAAGAGCATAAAAGTGAACGGGCAGCTTGTGCCCAACAGCAAGCTGCACGTCGACGAGCAATCCCATGGCTACACCGACGACAGCGGAACCGCCATGTATACCAACGGCTCGCTATGGGTCAGCGGTCCGTTTATCGAAGGATGCATGTAGGGCAGGGCATCGGCGGCAGCGTTTCGCTTTACCGCTTGCCCTCCGGCCGCCATTCCCGCCGGTACCAGTCGACGAATTTCGCCAGTCCTTCCTCGATCGGCACTTTCGGCTTGAAGCCGATGTCGCGCTCTAGCGCGCTGGTGTCGGCAAAGGTCTTCTCGACATCGCCGGGCTGCATGGGCAGATCCTCACGGATGGCCTTCACGCCGAGCAGCCCTTCCAGCGTCTCGATGAAGCGACCGAGATGCACCGGCTGGCTGTTGCCGATGTTGTAGATGCGGTGGCGCTCGCGGCCGGCCGCCGGCGGCTTGTCGAGAACCGCAATCACGCCCTCGACAACGTCGTCGACATAGGTGAAATCGCGCCACATCTCGCCGTGATTGAAGACGCGGATCGGCTTGCCGGAGAGCATCGCCTCGGTGAAGATCCAGGCCGCCATGTCCGGTCGTCCCCAGGGGCCATAGACGGTGAAGAAGCGCAGGCCCGTCTGCGGCAGCCCAAAGAGATGCGAATAGGTCGAGCTGATCAGCTCGTCCGCCTTCTTGGTCGCCGCGTAGATCGACACCGGATTGTCGACGCGGTCGGTTTCCACGAACGGCACCTTGGTGTTGCCGCCATAGACCGAGCTCGACGAGGCATAGACCAGATGCTTGATCTCGGGCGATGCACGGCAGAGCTCCAGCACCTCCAGGTGGCCGGCGATGTTGGCGTGGATATAGGCGCGCGGATTTTCGAGCGAATAGCGCACGCCCGCCTGGGCGCCGAGATGCACGATGCCGCTCAGCAGCGTTCCCTCGAGATTCGCCGCCAGCGCGCCCGGCTCGGCTATGTCGAGTTGGCGGAACGAAAATCCGTGCCGGCCGGAAAGCCTGGCGAGCCGTGCCGCCTTCAATGCCGGGTCGTAGTAGGCGTTCATGCAGTCGACGCCGACAACGGCGTCGCCGCGGGCGAGCAGGCGCTCGCAGACATGGCTGCCGATGAAGCCGGCGGCTCCGGTCACAAGGATGGTCATGCGCGGACCTCGGATGAGGGCAGGGGCGGGATCATTTCCGTCTCGGGGCTTTCTTGGCTTGCGCGGGCGGGCTCGGCCAACGCCAGCCATCGCCTTCGCCAGGCGCGGGCTGCGGGCGCGCCACATAAGCGAGCGAAACATTCGCCTCGAGATAGACGCGCGACAGCATCTCGGCGAGCACGCCCGACGTTACCATCTGCAGGCCGGCGATGACCAGGAAGAAGCCGGTGAACAGCATCGGGCGCGTTCCAATGTCCTGTCCGAAAAACACCTTCAAGCTGAACAGGTAAGCAAGGATCAGCGAGCCGAGCACGCCGAACACGATGCCGATCCCGCCGAAGAAATGGCCGGGCCTGGTGCGGTAGCGCATGAAGAAGAACATGAAGACCAGGTCGAGCACCACGCGGAAGGTGCGCGAGATGCCGTATTTCGACTGGCCGTGGATGCGGGCGTGATGCGTCACCACCTCCTGGGCGATACGGCGCGGCGTCGTCACCGTCGCCAACCAGGCCGGGATGAAGCGATGCATTTCGCCATAGAGCCTGACGCTGCGGATGACGCTGCCGCGGAACACTTTGAGGCTGCAGCCATAGTCCTTCAGCCGAACCCCGGTGACGCGCGCGATCAGCGAGTTGGCGATGCGTGACGGCAGCCGGCGCATCCAGAAACCCTCCTGGCGGTTCTTGCGCCAGCCGGCGACGAGGTCGAGGTCCTCGGTCAGCAGTCGATGGACCATGCGCGGTATGTCGAACGGATCGTTCTGCAGGTCGCCGTCGAGCGTCGCTATGACATCGCCGCGGGCAGCGTCGAGGCCGGCCTGCATGGCCGCCGTCTGCTTGAAGTTGCGCACCAACTCCACAGCGTGCACATGCGCACCGTATTCGGCCGCCAGGCGGCGAATTTCGTTCGGCGTGGCGTCGGTGCTGCCGTCGTCCACCAGCACCACTTCCCAGGGCTGGCTGTAGTTCTCCATCGCCTGGTGGATACGCACGATCAGCGGCTCGACGTTGTCGGCCTCGTTATACATCGGGATGACGATGGAAAGCTGGTGCTCGGGCATGACGGCACCGGCAGGCAGCCCCGACTGAGGAATGGGAAGCATGTCCATGGCGGTCATTTCCTTGCGGGTCCCGTAGCCGGCGTCTCCGGCAGCGTCGATTTCGAGGGAAACAGCCAGGCGATCGCACCGGTGGCAACGGCCGAGCAGAGGATGAACAGATGCAGCGCCAGCGCCGCCTGCAGCCCGTCCTTCATGGCGATGCCGGAATAGAGCAGCGCTGCGGCGGCTCCAGCCTCGTAAGTGCCGAACCCGGCGACACCCTGCACCGGCAGGATGGCGGCGGCCTCGGCGCCGACGGCGCCGGGAAAGGCGGTCTGGAAGGAGGTGCCGAGCAGCATGGCGAGCAGCCATCCCTGCACGGCAAGCTTCAGCGTCCAGTTGGCGACCGTCCACCACCAGCCGTAGCGGGAGCGCCTCGTGGCCTCGGTGAAGATATCGCGCAGCTTGCCGAGCTTCGAGACGATGCTGCCGCGCCCGGCCCAGTCATGCGGCGCGCGCGACCAGCGCGGCAGATACCAGGCGGAGGCAATCAGCGCTGCTATTCCCGCGGCCCTGAGCGCCGGGTGAAGACCGGGCCACACCAGGCACGCGAGCACGCCGACGACGAAGGCGTCCTGCAGCCTGAACCACAGGAGCGAAGCGCCGGCGCGCACGATCGAGATGCCGAACACCTGCCGCAACAGCAGCGGGAAGGCGGTCTCGCCGCCGCGGAACGGCACCACGTTGATCATGGCGTTGTGAATGAGGATGACGCGCAGGCAGGCGCCGAAGCGGCCGTTTACCTCGTGGCGGAACTCGTCGCAGACCCGCAGCGCGCGCAGCACATAAGTGACGAACAGCGCCAGCGTCACCGCAGCGAAGGCGCCCGGCGTGATGCTGGCGAAGGCGTCGCCCACCATCTTCCAGCGCGAGTCTGCGGCAAGCCATGTCAGCAGCGCCAGGGTGACAATTATCGAGAATGCTCTTTTCAACCAGTTCTCCGAATGGCGCCGACCGCCGCATTCCGGGTAATTGCTTCGATTTCGAAATCGGGCGCACGGAAGGGGACCGCTCCAGGTCGCCGGCTCCCTTGCCGGTTTTCAATGGCCTGGCGAGGCGCCAAGATTCCGAGCCCTTCCGTGGTCGCCGGCCCGTTCAACGTTTCTGCTCCATCATAAGCGGCCGATCCTATAGACCAGCGGCTTGCCCATCCACAAGCTTTGGCGCGGCCGCAATCACCGTCCGCGGGCGATCCTGGCTCGCTGCGACGGGAAGGTTGACACCATTCCTCGAGCGGCAGTTAATATCACGTGGGGGCGGTAGCTGCGCATTGGGATCGAATACCCAATCTGGGTAGTGACGCCGGATCGAAAGGCGTCGTCGAAATGTTATCGCTCATCATTCCTGCAGTTCGAAAAATATTGCCGTCCAGACCAGCGCGGAGCGTGAGGTGCCGTCGTTCCGCGCGGCGCGCGGACCTGATGCTTCTGCTCCTCTGCGGTGGAGCGACGCTGTCCGGCGTTGCTCACGCAGCCGCCGCCGGGTCCCCGGCAGCGGCACAAGCAGGCCCCACGCCGACGGCATTTGAGTTGCAGTTGTTCTATGCCGACCGCACCTGGAACTGGGAGGACGGAGCCGCCTATTTCGCCCAGGACAGGCGCATGCGTGCCTGGACGTCAAAGCCTGGTTCAACGTCCTTCGCCGAAGGCACATGGCATCTCAGCAATGATGGCAAGATGTGCATGGAGCTCGTCTGGCGGTCCACGGCCTATGCGGCACAGCCCATCCGCACCTGTTTCAGCCATCGCGTCCTGAACGGGACCGTCCAGCAACGGAGGGATCCGGATGGCCGGTGGTACAGCTTCAGGCACGCTTCGGACAATTCGACCGACGAGTTCAAGAAAATTCAGGCGGGCGATACCAGGAGCGTGGATTTCGAAAAGGCCCGCAAGTTGGTCGATCCCAAGAGTTAGTCGCTGCTGGCGCACGTCCAGAAAAATGCCTAGAGCGGCTGGCCGTTTCACGGAAACGCCGACCCGCTCTATCTCTTTGCTCACGCAATTTCCGGACGGAAAACCGCTGCACACGTCCTGGAATTGCTCTAGCAGTTTCCGCTCAGAATTGTCCCGGCGGATCAAATCTAAGAGGCTCGCTGAGACAAGCCCTCAACCCAGCTCAGCGAGCCCACGCCCCGACACAGTACTCACAGGGACGACTGCCAGCCGTGCAGGCTGGCGTTTTTCCGCGGCGTTCATGCCGCGCGGCGCGCGCTTCGCGCGCGAGACGTCGGTGGACGCTTTGAGAGCCTTCGGCTTCAGGGCCGGCCGCAGCCCGAAGAAGGGCGCTGCCGTCCTGACGATGGTGTCGATATCGGAAAATTCCGCCACGAAGCCCAACTGCTCTTGTGCAAGGCTGGGATCGGCGAACAGCCCGGCCGGGTCGCCGGGCCGGCGCGGTTTATAGGCGACCGGGACCGGCCGGCCGGTGATGCGGCCGACAGCCTCGAGGACCTCCTTTATCGAGATGCCTTGGCCGGTGCCGAGATTGACGGACAGGCTGTCGCCGCCGGCCTCGAGATGCATCAATGCCATGAGATGCGCGCGGGCGAGGTCGCTGACGTGGATGTAGTCGCGCACGCATGTGCCGTCCGCTGTCTCGTAATCGGCGCCGAAGATCTCGATCGCCTCGATCATGCCGGACGCCGCCATCAGCACCCTCGGAATGAGGTGGGTTTCGGGAGTATGCCATTCGCCAAGCTCGCCTTCGGGATCGGCGCCGCAGGCGTTGAAGTAGCGAAGGATCGCGTATCTCGTTCCATAGGCAGCGGCATAGTCCCTGATGATTTCTTCGCCCATCAGCTTGCTGCGGCCATAGGGGCTGATCGGCTTCTGCGGCGAGGCCTCGCTCACCGGCAATGCTTTCGGCACGCCATAGGTCGCGCAGCTCGAGGAAAAGATCACCTTGTCGATGCCGCTTGCCCGCGCGGCGTCCAGTACGGCGATGGTGCCGCCGACATTGGTCGCATAGTAATCCGCCGGCGCGCTGACCGACTCGCCGACATAGGCAAGGGCGGCGAAATGGATGATCGCTTGTGGTCTGTAAGTCTCGATCGCCCGCCGCAACGCTTCGGGGTCGCGGATGTCGCCGACGACCAGTGGCCCCCAGGCGACGGCTTTCTCGTTGCCGCGGCTCAAATTGTCGTAGACCACCGGCAAGTAGCCCGCCGCCGACAGCAGCTTGCAGGCATGGCTGCCGATGAAGCCGGCGCCACCCGTCACCAGAACGGGGCGGCGGGTCATCATGCCGTTGCCTCCCTGGCGGTCGATGCCTGGACCGTGCGCGGGGCGATGAACCGGCGTCCGCCCAGGACGGCGTCGAAATAGGCGGCGGTGTGGGCGAGGCCTTCGCTCAGCGCAACCTTCGGCTCCCAGCCGAGATGCTGCCTAGCAAACGAGATATCGGGCTTGCGCTGCCTGGGGTCGTCGACCGGCAGCGGCC
>NZ_RZSF01000245.1:0-10449 GCF_004023325.1 Mesorhizobium sp. M1A.F.Ca.ET.072.01.1.1
TTCCGGACCGGACGTCACCTCCATCGACAACAGCGGCGCCAGGGAGATCGCCGGCGAGCGCTTCGCCGACGTGCTGCGCAAGGCGATGGCGTTCTCGGACCTTTCGGACATGATCTGACGGGGTGATGCCGGCTTGCGAGTGGGAGGTTGAGCCGAGACTTGTTGATGTCGGCGCCAACGTCCAAAAAATGTGTGCAGCACGCGAAGTTGAAATTTGCGCCGCTGCCTGCCGAGATCGGACGAGGGAAGCTACTCCGCCGGCGCGCCGGCGACATTCCGGCGCGACGCCTCCATCATCCGGCGCCGGGCGCGGAACACGCCCCACTGCTGGTCGACCAGCACGCCGATCAGGATGACGCCGCCCATCACCGCGAAGTTCAGGGAGGACGGGATGCCGAGCAGATTGACGAGGTTTTGCAGTTCCTGCAGCAGCACGGTGCCGAGGATGACGCCTACCAGCGAGCCCTCGCCGCCGCGCAGCGAGAAGCCGCCAAGCACCGCCGCGGCGATGGCGTAGAGCTCATAGAACTGGCCGTGACTCGCCGGCGAGATCGAGCGCGTGTACATGGCGAAGTAGATCGCCGACAGCGCCGTCAGCACACCGCAGATCACGTATGCCGCGATCACCACGCGCCCGGTGCGAATGCCCGAATACTTCGCCGCTTCCTCATTCTTGCCGATGGCATAGAGATAGCGCCCGAACACCGAGCGGTGCAGCACCACCCACATGACGATGGCGATCACGATCAGCGCGATGAAGGAATTCGGCAACCCGCCGGAGCGGCCGGCGGTCAGGAATTCGAGATCCGGGAAATTCTGGCCGAAAGCGAAGCCCGCCGTGCCGTCGGCGGTGTAGAAACGGGCGACGCCGCGGTAGATCAGCAGGCCGCAAAGCGTCACCACGAAAGGCTGCATCTTGAGCCGCGTGATCAGCCAGCCATGCACGAAGCCGATGATGGCGCCGAGCACGATGATCAGCACGAAGGCCAACGGCCAGTCCATCTCGCGCACGGCGATGAAGTCGATGAACAGCGTGCCGAGCAGCGCGATCAGCGAACCGACCGAAAGCTCGATGCCGCCGGTGATAATGACGAAGGCCTGGCCGATCGAAAGGATGCCGAACAGCGCGACCAGGTTTGAGGTGTTGGCGAGATTGATCGTCGACAGGAAGCGCGGATTTATAGCCGTGACCACCGCGCCGACCACCAGGATCAGGACCAGCAGGCCGAGGTCTTTCTTGCTCATTGCGCTCCTCCCGCGGCTTGCGCCAGCTTCGGCTTCTTGCCCACCGCCAGCAACAGCACGTTCTCCTGGCTGAAATCGTCCCGGTCGAGAATGCCGGAGATCTGCCCCTCATGCATGACCGCGATGCGGTCCGAGACGCCGATCACCTCTTCCATGTCGCTGGAGATCATCAGCACCGCTACGCCGGCATCGGCCAGCGCCCGCATCAGCGCGTAGATCTCGGCCTTGGCGCCGATATCGATGCCGCGCGTCGGCTCGTCGAGGATCATCACCTTGGGGTTCATCGCCAGCCATTTGGCCAGAACCACCTTCTGCTGGTTGCCGCCGGACAGCGTGCCGGTGCGGGTCAGGACCGACGGCGCCTTGATGCCGAGATCCTTCTTCTGCTTCTCGGCGGTGGCGAGTTCCGCGCTGGTCGACACCAGCGAGCGCTTCGCATGCGCCGGCAGATTGGGCAGCGAAATGTTCTGCGCGATCGAGAGATCGAGCAGGATGCCGGTCAGCTTGCGGTCTTCGGGCACCAGGAAGATGCCGCTCGCCACCGCATCGGCGGCCGATCCGACATTGAGCGCCTTGCCGTCCAGCGCGACACTGCCGCCGAGCCGCTCGTCGATGCCGAACAGGACGCGCGCGAGCTCCGTGCGGCCGGAGCCGACCAGCCCGGCAAGCCCAAGGATTTCGCCGCGCCGAAGCTCCAGGTCGACCGGGTGGTCGGGATAGGCGCTGGTGCGTACCGCTGTTGCCGAGAGCGCGACACCGCCCGGCGCGCGACCCGCCTCCGCGGCTTTCTCGCGCTCCTTAAGCATGCGCCCGATCATCAGCTTGACCATCTGGTCGTGATTGATGTCGCTCTTCGGCAGCGTGCCGGCCAGCATGCCGTCGCGCAGCACCACGACGCGGTCGGCGACGCGCTCGACCTCGTGCAGGCGGTGCGAGATGAAGATGACGCTGATGCCTTCCGCCCGCAGCCCCTTGATCACGTCGAGCAGCTTTTCGGTCTCGGCGATCGGCAGGCTGGAGGTCGGCTCGTCGAGGATCACCAGCCGCGCCTTGATCGACAGCGCCTTGGCGATCTCGACCATTTGCTGCTGCGCCAGCGACAGCGAGGCGACCGGCGCGTCGGCCGAGAAATTGGCGCCGACGCGTTTCAGGAGCGGCGCCACCATCTCGCGCAGTTTGGCGCGGTCGACCAGCTTCAGCGGCCCGGCCTTGAGCGGCTCGCGGCCGAAGAAGATGTTGGCGGCGACGTCGAGGTTTTCGAACAGGTTGAGCTCCTGATGCACGAAGGCGATGCCGGAGCCGATGCTGGCTTCCACGGTCAAGCCGTCATGCGCGACGCCGTCGACGGTGACGGTGCCGCTGTCCGGCCGCGTCACGCCGCCGAGGATCTTCATCAATGTCGATTTGCCGGCGCCGTTCTCGCCGACCAGCCCGATCACCTCGCCCGGCCTGACCTGCATCGAGAAGCCGTCCAGTGCCACGACGCCGGGATAGGTCTTGCGCACGGCCTCGAGGCTCAGGAACGGAGCGGATTGGACGATGGATGGGTCGGAATAATTCATCACGCCATTGTTCATCGCGCTTATCGGCAGCCGGTAGGCTGCAGACTGACGGGCCGCATGCGGCCCGTCAATACGGACGCCGGCTCAAGGCGAAGCTTGAGCCGGCGCAACTGTGCATCGATTACTTGCCGGCCATCGCCTTCAGGTTGGCGGCATAGGCGTCGACATCGTCCTTGCCGATGATCTTGGTCGGCACGATGATCAGGCCGTTGGCCGGAATGCCCGACTTGTCGCCCTTGAGGTAGGCGGCCATCAGCTTCATGCCCTGATAGGCCCATTCGAAGGGCTGCTGCACCACGGTCGCGGCAACCGTGCCTTCCTTGACGCCGCCCAGCGTGATCGGATCGTCGTCGAAGCCGACGACGGTGATCTGGCCGAGCTTGCCGGCGTCGCGAAGCGCCTCATAGATGCGCGGCGTATTGTAGGAGTAGAAGCCGACCATGCAGGTGATGTCGGGGCTGGCGACCAGCGCGTCCTCGACATTCTTCTTGGCCCGCGCCTGGTCGATGTCGTCGCCGCGCACGTCCACCAGCTCGATCTTGCTGCCGGCAAGCCCCTCCTTCATGCCCTCGATGCGCTCCTTGGCATTGTCGGCGCCGAGCAGGCCGACGAAGCCCAGGCACTTGCCGCCGTTCGGCATCGCCTTCTTGGCGATCTCGGCCGCCTGCTTGCCGGCATCGACGTTGGACGAGCCGATATAAGCGACGCGCTTGGTCTGCGGGGCGTCGCTATCGGTGGTGAACAGAGCGGTCTCGGACGCGATCTTGTTCAGCCCGTCGGTCGAGGTCTTGGGGTCGACTGCCGACACCATGATGCCCTTCACGCCGGCCGTCACTAGGTCGTCCATCAGGCGCTGCTGGATGGCGACCGACGACTGCTCGGGATATTTCAGCTCGAGATTGTAGTCGGGCAGTTCGCCCTGCGCCTTCTTCACGCCGGCTTCCGCGGCCTTCCAGAAGTCTGACGCGCCGTTGACGACAAAGGCCAGCGTCGGCTTGTCGTCGGCGCGCACGGCTGCGCTGGCCGTCAGGCCAATAGCCAAGGCCGCCGCGGCGACGGACGCGTTACGTATCATGGATTTCATGCTTCAACCTCCCTTTTGAAACTCATCGCTGCTGTCTCGGCTGCGGCCTGGACGCCCTCCTCCTCAAGGGTCTGGCACCTAAGTCCGGGGCCGATCCAGCCGCGACCGAAACACTAGACACAGATTTGACGTTCGTAAATAGTCCGATTTGTCTGACATTTTCGTGAGGACGAGGGCAGCCCTCTTCCGGCAAATTGCCGGGCAGCGAACCTGCGCTCCTCCCAGATGCCCTTCGCCGCAGCTTGCCCGGCGAAGCGTTGACAGTAGATCGCTTACCGATATTAGTAAATAGTATTAGTCGCGGGTCCCCGGCGCCCCCAGCCGCGGCGAATCGGTGCCCGCGGTGCACGCCGGTGGAAGCAGGATTTACGCTGGTGGGTCGGCACAACCTGTGAAAACTGACAGCTTTGCTGACCTTTTTGGCCATTTTGTCGCCGCGTGCCGTGGCTGGTGCCAACGCCCTTTTTAGTGATAATAGTTATAAGCATACCCGCTCGGTGGCGGGCTTTGCGGAACAGCCCGGCAGGTTTGGGAAAAGACCATGAGCGAACCGACGCAACTGCGCGATCCACGGGAAACGTCCAGACGCCGCAAGGCCTCGGCCAAGCCCAAGGGCCGGGTCACCATGACCGATATAGCGAGGGCCGCCGGCTGTTCGCAGGCGACGGTCTCTTTCGTGCTCAACAATTCGCCGGGCATCAGGCTGTCGCAGCAGACGCGCGACCGTGTGATCGAGGCAGCTAGAGCGCTGGGCTATTCGCCGCCGGTCTTTTCAGCTTTGCGTCCGCCCGTCACGCCCTTCGAAGGGCTGGATGGCGTCATCGGCTTTGCCGTCGATCAGCTCGCCACCAGCCCCGAGGCGGTTGTGGCCATCGAGGGCGCGCGGCAGGCCTCCTGGAATGCCGGCAACGTGCTCTTGGTGGCGCAGACCATGGGTGACGCCGTCATGGAGCCGCGTGCCATCCAGGCGCTCACCCGGCGCGGCCTCTCGGCGCTGATCTACATGACCATCTTCACCCGCGAGATCACCGCGCCCGAGTTCCTCTACAGCCTCGACATTCCGGTCATCCTGCTCAACTGCTACACCGCCGATTATGCCTTCCCGGCCGTGGTGCCTTCCGAGATCGCCGGCGGCCAGAGCTCCACCCGGCATCTGATCAGCCGCGGCCACCGCCGCATCGCAACCATCACCGGCGAGCCCTGGATGCAGGCGGCGCAGGATCGGCTGAAGGGCTATCGCCGCGCTTTGGCCACCGCCGACATCCCCTTCGATCCGGACCTGGTGGTGGAGGGCGACTGGTCGGCCAGCGCCGGTTATGCCGCGACGGTGAAGCTGCTTGCGCTGAAGGACCGCCCGACCGCCATCTTCTGCCAGAACGACCGCACGGCGATCGGCTGTTACGAGGCGCTGAAGGAGGCGGGCCTGCATATCCCCGGGGACATTTCCGTGATCGGCTATGACGACGAGGAGATCGCCCGTCACCTCTTCCCGCCGCTGACCACATCGATTCTTCCGCATCTGGCAATGGGCCAATGGGCGATCGAGCAATTGGAGACGCCGCCAACGCTAGGCCGCGGCCGCTATCCCATCACCAAGCTTGAATGCCCGCTGGTGGAGCGGGAAAGCGTGGGAGCGTGCCTCGCACAATTCCGGTGACCCCGCCCTGATCCGGGCCTATGATGGACTGCGCGTGTTCCTTTCCCGACACAGGAAAAACGCTCGTGTGGCCGAACCACCGTTTATGCGATCTCTTGAAGATCGAACATCCGATCATCCAGGCTCCGATGGCCGGCGCGGCGACTCCGGAACTCGCCGCCGCGGTGAGCAATGCCGGCGGGCTGGGATCGCTCGGCTGCGCATCGATGCTGCCGGACGGCTTGCGCACCGCTGCGCGCCAGCTGCGCGCCTCGACCGAGCGTCCCTTCAACCTCAATTTCTTTGTTTTTCCCAGACCAGACACCAGCGACGCCGTACTGACCCAGGTCATCGACAGGTTGCGGCCCTACTACAAGGAGCTGTCGCTCGACGAACCCTCGCGGAGGCTTCCGCCGATCGGACCGGGTTTTGACGATGAAAAGCTTGAATTGCTGCTCGAGATCCGGCCACCGGTCGTCAGCTTCCATTTCGGCATTCCGGACGCGGCCGCGGTCGCCAAGTTGAAGGAGGCCGGGATCGTGGTTATCAGCACCGCGACGAATGTCGCCGAAGCGCGCCAACTCGCCGACGGCGGAGCCGACGCGGTCATAGCTCAGGGCTGGGAGGCAGGCGGCCACCGGGGATCGCACGCTCCCAACCGTCCCGGTGACGGCGTGGGAACGTTGGCGCTGGTTCCCCAGGTCGTGGATGCCGTCAAGCTGCCGGTCATTGCCGCCGGAGGCATCGCCGACGGCCGCGGCATAGCGGCCGCCTTCGCGCTTGGTGCCAGCGGCGTGCAGATCGGCACCGGCTTCCTGTCTTGCGACGAGGCCGGCACGGACGGACCGCGCCGAGCCCTGATCCGCGCCGCCACGGACATGGACACCATGGTCACCGATGCCTTCACCGGCCGCGCGGCGCGGGCGAGACGCACCCGCTTCGCCTTGGAGATGGAGGTGAACCGGGCGCACCTCCCCGACTTCCCGCAAATGGTTGCGCTCAGCGCTCCGCTCGGCGAGGCCGGTGCAAAAGGAGATTTCGCCTTTCATCTCTATGGGCAGGCGGCCGCCTTGAACCGGGAGCTTCCTGCCGGCGAATTGATGCAGACGCTCGTGGCCGAAACCGGCGAGGTGTTCGAAGCGCTTTTCGACCGGCAAATCGACGCCTGCGTGAGCGAAGTCTCCGCTCGTTGACGTCCCGGACAAGTTGCAATCCGGACTGCGAAAAGATCGGCCGGCAGGCAGGCATGCCATCCGGTCGCGATCGATGATGCCGGCATTCGGCGGCAAGGGGCGACCGCCAGCTCGGCCAGTTTTGCCGCCATATGCGCACTGGTGATCTGCGGCTGCGAAACGCACATGGCGATCCGATCACGCCGCGGAACCGCGTCGGCATCCTCGCTTGCGGCGGCGAAAAGCCGGGCCATGACCGGATACGGCGGCGGAACAGGAAGGCCCTCCGCCAACGCGTTCATCTCGGCGATCCGGGCTCGGTCGGCGGCGATCTGGTCGCGATAGAACACTGGCGCTCGGCTTCGGCATCGTATGCTCCTGCCAACGCCCACCTGTGCGATCTCGGGACGAGGCTGGTTTCGTTGCTTGGCATGGTTCCCGCGTGGGTCTAGGCTGAAACCAGCAAGGGAGGACGGGATGACATCAAGCTTCACCGTTCACGCGGCATCGGGCTATGAGCAGCTCATGGGCCGCTGGAGCCGCAGGCTCGCGCCCAAGTTCATCGACTTCGTCGGCCTGGCCGGCGGCGAGAAGATCCTCGACGTCGGCTGCGGCACCGGCAGCCTGACCTTCGAACTGGCGAAGTGGCGCGATCTCGCCGAAATCCAGGCCATCGACTTCTCATCCGTCTTCGTCGCGGCGGCGAAGGAGAGGAACACCGATCCGCGCATCACTATTCAGCAGGCGGACGCCACGGCGCTGCCTTTCGAGGACAATGCGTTCGACCGTGCGCTGGCGCTGCTGGTGCTTCACTTCGTGCCGGAGACCGGCAAGGCGGTGGCCGAGATGCGCCGCGTAACGCGGCCGGGCGGCGTGGTCGCCGCCGTTGTGTGGGACCATCTTGGCGGCATGCCGGCCATGCGCATGATGATCGACACCGTGGCCGCGCTCAGCGAAAGCGGCCGCCAGTTGCGCAATCGCTACTGCTTCCAGCCGATGATGCAGCCCGGCGAAATGAAGCGGACCTTTGTCGAACAGGGCCTGGCCGACGTCACCGAAACCGAACTGATGATCCGCATGGATTACCAGAATTTCGACGACTACTGGGCGCCGATTGCCGCCGGCGAAGGCCCGCTCGGCAAATATATGACCACGCTCGACGCAGCCGAGCGGACCCGCACGGAGGCTGCAGTCCGCGATGCCTATGAGGCCGGTCGTGCCGACGGGCCGAGGTCTTTCGCCAACGTCGCCTGGGCCTGCCGCGGCATCGTGCCCTGACCTTCAGCGCGATCTGACTTGCGCGCGGACGGCGTCGCGGGAACTGCGGTCGCCTAGCCGGCCAGTGCCGGCAGCCTGCGGTGCCAATAGATGGCGCACCCGACAAGATTCGAACTTGTGACCTCTGCCTTCGGAGGGCAGCGCTCTATCCAGCTGAGCTACGGGTGCTTCCCGGGAAACCGGAAAACGCACCGGCCGGTGAACCGGCCAGCCACGGCTTCTTAGCGGAAGCCGCTCCGGGCTTCAACGGGCAATTGGAATGGCGGCGGCCTGATGGGTCGATTGTCTGACGGATAGGGTTGTCGGATACGGCGCTCCCCCTCTCCGTCTCGGCTTCGCCGAGCCACCTCTCCCCCACTTCGTGGGGGCGAGGAACCCAAGCCTTGATCTCACCCCTCCGCCTCGCTCTTCGCCACCCTCCGCTGCACCCCGCGCGTCGCCCGCTTCTGCTTCTTCGCGGTCAGCTCGTGCATGGCATCAAGCTGCATCTGCTGCATCTCGGCCAGCCGCTGCCATTGGCGTGAGATCAGGTAGTCGAGCTTTTCGTGCAGGTGCCGCACTTCGAGCTCGGCCTTGAGGTTCACCCGGTAGTCGTTGAAGGAGCGCAGCCGGTCCTTCGCCTCCTGCCGCTTCTGGCTCATCATGATGATCGGCGCCTGGATGGCGGCGATGCAGGATAGGAGCAGGTTGAGCAGGATGAATGGGTAGGGATCGAAGGCGGCGGCCGCGCCCTCGAAGAGGTTGAGGCCGATCCAGATCAGAAGCACCGCCGCGAACGAGATCAGGAACCACCAGCTGCCGCCGAAGGCCGCCATGTCGTCGGAGACGCGGTCGGCGAAGGAGCGGCGCTCCTCGAACTCTTCTTCCGAGTTTTCCGAGATCGTGTCCTGTCTGGCGATCGATTCCACCACCTGGCGGTCGAGCTCGGAGAATTCGCCATGCTCCTGCTGCAGCAATTCCTCCATGTAGCGCATGCGGTAGCGGGCGAGCTCCTCGCGGCTGATGCGGGCGCTGCGCGGCAGGTCGGGATGGTCGGAGCGGATGCGGTCGGCGAGGCTTGGCCTCAGGTCGTCGACGCGCACCAGGTCGCGCTTGCGGAACTTCCGGCCGCTGATCGCCGACGGTTTTTTCTTGGGCTTTGCGCGCGCCGCGCCGGGCAGGTGCGGTTCCGAATCCGGCACCTCCGGCGCTTCGAGGATTTCGTCCGCCGCCTCATGCTGATCTTCCGGCACGGTGGCCGCCTCGAGATATTCGCCGCCCGAGTCGTTTTCGGTGTCGGCTATTGTCTGCGCGGATGCCTTTGGGTCGCCGGCCATGCTCAGTGCTCCTCTTCTCGGGCTTCGATACGATACGCCGAGCCGGCGCGGCATATCCATCGCGACTGTGAAGCTGGTGTGACCGAACAAGT
The DNA here is from genome assembly GCF_004023325.1 of Mesorhizobium sp. M1A.F.Ca.ET.072.01.1.1. Taxonomy (NCBI): domain Bacteria; kingdom Pseudomonadati; phylum Pseudomonadota; class Alphaproteobacteria; order Hyphomicrobiales; family Phyllobacteriaceae; genus Mesorhizobium; species Mesorhizobium sp. M1A.F.Ca.ET.072.01.1.1. The sequence goes on from NZ_RZSF01000245.1 coordinate 9,386, forward strand.
TGTTGTGATGGATGGATCTGCTTTCGGCGCGCAAAGACATAGATCCAATTCTGGGAAGATTCGGTTGAAAGGGCTTACTGAGCAACAACAAATCTCTCGGGACAGCGCCGCCCCTCATCCGCCTGCCGGCACCTTCTCCCTGTATAGACGGGGAGAAGGAGGCTGGGCGCAGGCTCGGCGCCTTCCTCTGCACCGCTGGCTATTGGCGAAACCGGCGATGAGAGCGCCCCTCTCCCCGTCACTTACGGGGAGAGGATGCCGGCAGGCAGGTGAGGGGCAGCGCCACCGGTCGAAAGCATTGGTCCTGCCTCGCTGGCGCCATGGTCGCCACCGCCTGGCCTGTCCTGGCCCTGTGGGGGTCCTGGCCAGTAAATTACATCAAAAGGTCAAGCCGGTCGCTTGAGCAGGCTGCCGCCGCCACCCGCACTTCGCTACTGCGCCGGCAAACCCGGCAGCGAGGACCCTTGCGCCGGCAAACCCGGAAGCGCCGAAGCGGCGGGCTGCTGGCCGGCATACATCAGCCGCGTCTGCGCATCGGCGCTCATCGGCGCCAAGCTGCGCTGGATCAGCGCCTCGACATGGTCGTTGCGCTGGCGCGCGCTTTGGGCGCCCATCACCACCACGATCAGATGCCTGCCGTCGGCATTGTAGGAGGTGACGATGTTGTAGCCGGAGGCGCGGATATAGCCGGTCTTGATGCCGTCGACGCCGCGCACCCGTCCCAGCATGTCGTTATGGCCGCGCACCAGCCGGCCGCGGAACATGAAGTCGCTTTCGGAGAAATAGTGGAAATGCTGCGGGAAGCGGCGCTGGAGCGCGATGCCCAGCACCGCCATGTCGCGCGCCGTCGTCACCTGGCCGTCGTCGGGCAGGCCGCAGGCGTTGCGGAAATTGGTGCTGGTCATGCCGAGCTGGCGCGCCTTGGCGGTCATCATGGCGGCGAACTGCTCCTCGCTGCCGCCGCCGAGATATTCGCCCACCGCCACCGCCACGTCGTTCGCCGACTTCACCACCATGGCGCGGATGGCGGAATCGATGTCGATCGTCTCGCCGCGCCTGAAACG
>NZ_RZSF01000246.1:0-10416 GCF_004023325.1 Mesorhizobium sp. M1A.F.Ca.ET.072.01.1.1
GCCTATAAGGCACTGAAATCATTGTAAAATATTTCTCGATATGCTTCCAATTCCGACATAAAAGCCGTCAAAAAATAACGCTATTGATTTTAAAGAGAAAATTGTCGCAAAAATTTTTTTGAGGTTTCACCAACTATCGCTGCCAATCGGCTGATTTTTGCACTGACGGTGTTCGGTCGCACACTCGACTCGATCGCAAAAAGTACCGTCAGCACAATCTATCACTTCGCTGGAGCGATCCATCCATCACAAACCAAAAGAGCTGGCCTGCTCCATTGGCACTTGGTCGCGCCATCATTCATGCAAGCCCCAGTTTCGATCAGGGTCGTTGCGTCGATTGTCGCCCTCCGGCGGGACCGTCTCGGAGTGCCGGGGCTGACCATCCGATCCTGTCCAGTCAAACCGAACGCGCCAACCGGTGCTCTTCCCGCTATTGCTCTTGTAGCCGATGACCTGCTTATGCACCGTGATGCCCGCTAAAACCATCGAACCTGATCCGGTGCCAATGTTAGCAATAAAAACGCTGTCGATCGCGATGATCCATAAGATCGCGCTCTAGAATGAGCGATGGGTTTTTGACCGCTTGTTTCTTCCTCCTTCTCTCCGCGAGTTGCTCCCTAAGTTTGTCTCCTTCGGCAAGATAAGCCTCTGCTTCCGGTGCATTCGGTGGCGTACAGCCTCTCTTCATCGGAAGGCGTCCCTTCTTGTAGGCTGATAGGATCGCCGGTCCTGCGCCCGGAAGAACTCTTTGGCCTTCTCCGCCGCTGCCGCGACCTCCTCTGGTACATAGAAGACAACGGTTAAGTCTTTGACGGCCCGGGAACAGCATACGTAGAACAAACGCGGTGTGATGCCAAAGAATTTCCCGTAGTCGTGCGATCGAGAACGGAGTCCTTACCATCGGCCGATGTTGGCCCTGTCAGCCTCAGAGAGCGTCTATCCTATCGCTGGTGGCGGATTGCCGATGATCGTTTCTGACCTTACAAGCCACAAGCTGTCAGAATGCTCGTTTTCTCATAGCCTACGAATGTTGGCCAACCTGCTGCATTGCTTCTTAGTCCCAATAACCTTTTTTAGGAGGCGGTTCGCCTTCTGGATCGTGAAGGTCGTCCAGTTCAGGAAACAAGTTCTGGTCGATCAAAGCTTGCCGAAGGCTTTCTACGGATGTTCGCTCTTCTAGAACGGCCAATCGCCCCGCCGATCAGATCAGCATTCGTTCGTATTCATCCTTCTGGCTATCAGGACGGGGGACCGCATCAATTGTCAGTTTCAGATCTTCGACCTCGCGTCGGTCAGCCGCAATAGAGCGAAGAAATTCAAGCCGCGCCTCCTCTCGCGCTGCACGCTTCTCTGCGAGGTCGCGGCGATGCTGAAGATGCTCCCTCAGTAGCCGTTCGGCGCGCTCTTTCTCGTCATAGGTTTGTTGGACGTCGAGATTTATGCGGTAGCTTTCGATGATCTGGGAAATCGAGGTCTCAATTTTCCTATGGTCGGTATCTACCCAGTTGCTTTTAACGCCTTGTGCGCGACCAAATATCCGAAATGCCAGCCTGCCAACGAAGACGTTCTCATAGTGTTTCCATCCATAAGATGTCTCGGTCGTCACTCGTTTTTTCGGGCTCGTAATTTCAAAGTCTACTAAAGCGTCATCCTTCTTGAACGCGACACGGCTATTGCGACCCGCGAAGGTGATCCCTTGTGGCTCGATTTGGTGGGCAAGAGCGTTCAGAAAGGCTATCACCCGGTGGATGCTGTCGCGGTGGATTTTTACCCAGCGAACATTCAGTGCTCCCGTTCGGTCAGTGACAGCGCTTGAGAGTTCTTTGGCAAATTCCCGCAAGGAGGAGTGCAGGGGTCTCTCTGGAATTGCGATGGCCGCCAAGTCGCGAGTTTTTGCGGGTGTGTTTGAGCCTTTGGGCGCCTTGCGCTCTTTCTGCAAGGTTTGCTTGGCGGCCCTCGTCGCATTGATCGCGAAAGCGACGTAAGGATTGACGTCGGTGGTCAATCCGCCAATGCGGACTGTTTCAATTCCAGGGTTCTCAATCCTCCATAGCGGTGTCTTGTTGGCGGACTGCCCAGCTTCAATCTTGGCCCAGTACCCACGTCCCGGGACCGGGATCTGATGTCGCAGGCAAATTTTGGCCAGTCCTCGATCCGATATCGCGAATTGATCGGCAAGTTCGGTAATCGGAGTTGACCAAACAAGATCATAGAGTTCCTGGCGGGTTAGGGTGCGTGTCATTGGAGCGTCCATTCCACCATCGACGGCTCCTACTGAACAGGGGAAGAGCCGCCTGCTTACTTTCCCATCTGGTGCAATAAAATGTCGGAATGTAGCTGTAATTTCCGACGTTTTGATACGTACCCGAAACCTTCGTGACACATTGCTGTCGATGGAGACACCGGTCTGACTCAGTGCCGCTTTTTGCCGAGGACAGCGAGAAGTCGCGCCAGTGGTCTGCGTTCGTGGGCCGAGAACCGCTGCTCCTGCGGCCGGCGAATTTCCCGGCCATAATCACGAGCATCGTTGAGTTCGTCCTGCCGCCGCTCGGCGCTTCGGCCTCCGGCGAAAGTTTCGGGCGCCGTTAGCCGCCCAGCGGGCCGAGGACGTAGCACGGAAATGGGTCGAATCGGCGATCGAATTCGCCGCATCGTTTTATTTCGTAGATAGTGATTATCTGCAAGTGGCACGATGAATCGGTGTTCGTGCCGCGCGATTTCTGACAGCGAGATGCGGCACTTCAAAACATGCTGAAGCAGATGGTCGGCCGCGTGTCCTGGACGTGGCGATGCCGCTCGTCCATTCCCGCCACGGTTACTCGGCGGCTGAGGCCGTGGTTGCCACTTACGGCCGGATGCTCGGCTGCCGGTCGGACAAACATGTGTTCGACCTCTACACACATCAGCCACTCGGTCCTGAGCATGTCCTCGCCGTTCATAGCGAGGGCGAGGCCAACTTCGGCGTCATGGCTCGGGGCTACCCGGCCGGCTTCGTCGACGTGAACCTCGGCCGGTGGAACGAGGAATGAGCCGAGTGGACACTGCACCCGACGTGGTGGCCTTCCTGCGCGGGATCGCTGGAGAACTCGCCGATATCCACCGCGGCAGCGACTATTCACTCTGGCGCGGCGAGGCGAAACACCGCGTCGATCAATATCTATGGGGGCCGCGCCGATGGAGAATGACTGAGGACGTGCGGACCGGCTTGCGCAGCAGAGGTATGCTGGTATAACATGTGGATGGTATGGTGTCTACGGGAGGACGCCATAACGGAAGTACAAGCAGGCCGACCGTGTTGGCGGTACAATCTGGGAGGAAGTATCATGAAGTTTGCAATAGTGGCGGCGCTTGCCAGCGCCGCGCTGACCAGCGTTGCGGCGCTGCCGGCGATGGCGTCCCCGGATAAGCCGGTCATCGCGTTGGCCAACGCCTATTACGGCAACACCTGGCGGCATCAGATGGTGGAAGCTTTCGAGGCTTCGGCCAAGGAAGCGAAAGCCGCCGGCCAGATCGCCGATTACATCATCATGAACGGCGATGGTTCGGTCGCACAGCAGAACAGCCAGATCGCCGAATTGATCCTAAAGAAGGTCGACGTGCTCGCCGTCGACGCCGCCTCGGAGACCGCGGTTAACGGTGTCATCGAAAAGGCCTGCAAGGCCGGCATCATCGTCATCTCTTTCGACTCGGTCGCTTCGGCGCCTTGCAACTACCAGCTCAATTTCGATTTCAAGGGTTACAAGGCTGCCCAGGCGGAAGCCGTGTTCAAGATGCTCGGCGGCAAGGGTAACGTCATCCAGGTGCGCGGCGTGAAGGGTTCGGCGCCCGACAACGACATGTTCAACGCGCAGCAGTCGGTGCTGGCGAAATACCCGGATATCAAGGTGGTCGCGACCGTCTACGGCCAGGCCACGGCCTCGGTGGCGCAAGCGGCGATCGCCAACGTGCTGCCCTCGCTGCCGCACGTCGACGCCGTGCTCGGCCAAGGCGGTAGCGACGATGTCGGCATCGCCCAGGCCTTCGTCCAGTATGGCGGCGACTACAAGGACAAGATGCCGGTCATCGAAGGCGGCGGCGGCACCGACTTCGTCAAATGGTGGGCCGAGGAGAATGCCAAGAACGGCTACCAGACCGTATCGATGAACACCACGCCCGGTATCGGCGGGGCCGCCTTCTGGCTCGGCCTGTCGCTGCTCAAGGGCGCCAAGGCGCCCAAGCTGATGATCATGCCGGTGGCGACGGTCGACGCCGGCAACCTGAAGGACTACGCCAAGCTGCCGGGCGGCCAAATCATCAGCCCGAGCTATTCGCTGGATTGGGTCAAGCAGAACCTGCTCAGCAAGTAAGGCAACCAGTCCAGGGATCGGGCGTCGCCTACGGCCGCGCCCGATCCTCGCTTTGCGAAGAACCGGAGGACGAATGTCCCAGCTTGCCGTTGCCGCTCAGGACAGCGCCGCAACCGCGGTGCCTGCTGCGTCTGCCCGGCCAGCCGTCGTCGCGCTCAGCGGGATCACCAAGAGTTTCGGGCCGACGCTCGCCAACGCGGGGATCGATCTTTCGGTCGGCGCCGGCGACGTGATCGGGCTGGTCGGCGGCAACGGCGCCGGCAAATCGACGTTGATGCGCATTCTGTGCGGTGCAATGTGGCCGACGCTCGGCTCGATTTCCTTTGCCGGTGGAGAAATGGCTTTCGCCGATTACGACACCGGCGAAGCGCAGCGGCGTGGTATCCGCATGGTGCACCAGGAGCTGTCGCTCTGCGCCAACCTGTCCGTCGCCGAGAACTTTTTCCTGGAAACACCGGGCGATTCCGCAAGCCGGCCGGGCTGGCGCGCGCTCTACCGCGCCCGTGCCCGCGCGGCGCTGGATGCCGTCTTTCCCGGCAACGGCATCGACGCCGACGCCGAGGTCGGCCACCTCACCATCGCCGAACGGCAGATGGTGGAGATCGCGCGCGCTGCGGCGACGCCGGGCGTCAACCTGATCGTGCTCGACGAGCCGACATCCTCGCTTGATCTCGACCGATCGAAGCAGCTCAGGGCCTTCATTCGCGAGCGGGCGAAAGCCGGGCTCGCCTTCATCTTCATCAGTCACAAGCTGCAGGAAATCATCGACATCGCCACCGAAGTCGTGGTGCTGCGCAACGGCCGCACCGCTTGGCAGGGCCATGCCGCGGACGCTTCGATCGGCAAGCTGGTGCAATTGATGGGCGGCAATGCCGACCCGGTCCACCAGCACGCCGTCGCGGGCGCATCCTCCCAGGACGTGCTGGTGCGGCTCTCCGGGCCGCTGACAGCCGAGCTCGGCCATGGCATCGACATCGTGCGCGGCGAGATCGTCGGGCTTGCCGGTCTCGAAGGCAGCGGGCAAAAGGAATTGCTGCACGCGATCTTCAAGCCCGACCGAAAGCAGCATGCGGGCGTCTCCAGGGGGGCGGAGGCAGGCTTCATCGCCGGCGACCGGCAGAAGGAAGGCGTGTTCCCGCTGTGGAGCGTGCTCGGCAACATCAGCATCGGCGCGCTTGCCCGCCGCCCGGCGCTAGCTGTCGTTTCCGACCGAGCCAACCGAGACACCGCTTCACGTGCGGCAAGCCGCCTGCGGCTGGACGAGAAGCGCTTTCAGTCCAGCATCACCGAGCTCAGCGGCGGCAACCAGCAGAAGGCGTTGGTGGCGCGGGCACTGGTCGCCGACACGCCGGTCATCCTGCTCGACGATCCGACGCGCGGCGTCGACATCGCCACCAAGCAGGATTTCTACCGGCTCTGCAACGAGGTCGCGCGCGGCGGCCGCGCGCTGATCTGGCACACGACCGAAGACGCCGAGCTGCTCGCCTGCGACCGCGTGCTGGTCTTTTCCGGCGGGCGGATCGTCAAGGAACTGGCAGGCGAGGCGATCACCGAGCAGGCGATCGTCGGCGCCTCCTTCGAGCAATCGGCGGACCGGCAGGCGAGCGCCGCGAAGGACCGGACCGCTATGGCGAGGCTCGGGCGCCGGCTGGTCAATTCGGCGCCGTTCATCGGGCTTGCCGCCGTGCTCGCCATCATGATCGCGATCAATCCCGCGGTCGCCTCGGCTTTCGGGCTCGACCTTTTGTTGATGCCGGCGCTGTCGCTGGTGCTGGTGACGGCAGCGCAGATGTTCATCGTCGGCGGCAGCGAGATCGACCTCGGCGTCGGCGCCTTCGCAGGCCTGGTTAGCGTGCTCAGCGCGACGCTGCTCTACGACCAGCCCTGGCTCGGCGCGCTGGCGCTGGTGGCAGCGCTTTCCGCCTATGCGGGCCTTGGCGGCATCATCCAGGCGCGCAAAATCCCGGCGATCGTCGTCACGCTCGGCGCGTCCTTCATCTGGGTCGGCATCGGCTATGCTCTGCAGCCGACGCCGGGTGGTGCCAGTCCCGAGTGGCTGTCGACGCTGTTCGGCTGGTCGATCGGATTTATGCCGACGTCGATCATCTTGATCGCCGCTGTGGCTCTGATCGTGCTCGTCATCGACCGGCTGCCGCTCGGCGTGGTGTTGCGTGGCTTCGGCAACAATCCGGCGGCGATGATCCGCTCGGGATGGTCGCCGACGCGCTACGCGCTGGTGCGCTATCTAATCGCCGGCTTGTTTGCAGGCGCCGCGGGCCTGTCGCTGACGGCCATCAACACGGCGAGCGACATCAATTCCGGCAATTCCTATACCTTGCTCAGCGTTGCCGCCGTGGTGATGGGCGGCTGCTCGCTGCTCGGCGGCACCATCTCGCCGATCGGCGCCGTCGCCGGTGCGGTGACGCTGTCGCTCATCGGCGCGCTGCTCGGCACGCTCAGCGTCAGCAGCGACTACAACGCCGCCACGCAAGGGTTGATCCTGATCGCGCTGCTGACGTTGCGCAGCCTGACCGCCGACCGCAGGAGCGAGCCATGAGCGCATTCGCCGGCTTCGGCATCTGGGCGCAACGGAACCGTTGGATCTGGTCGGCGATCGGCGTGCTTATTTTGTGGCTGGTGCTGTCCGTCGTCACCAACCGATTCAGCCTGTCCAGCCTGTCCGGCGTCATTCTGTCGGCATCCTTCCTGACGGTCGTCGGCATCGGCCAGATGTTCGTGGTGACGACCGGGCGCGGCAATATCGATCTGTCGGTCGCCTCCGTGATCACGCTCAGTGCCTTCGTCGCGCTGCTGACCATCAAGGGCCAGGACGCCAACCTTGCCATCGGCGTGCTCGCCGCCATCCTGCTCGGCCTTGCGGTCGGGGCGCTCAATTCGCTGCTCGTTGTCGGTCTCGGCATTCCGGCCATCATCGCGACGTTGGCGACCGGCTATGTGTTGGCGACGGCGACGCTGCTGTCGAACAAGGCGATACCGGGCTTCGCCGTCAGCCCGGCACTGAAGGAACTGGCGACCGGGCGCATTTCGGGCGTGCCGATCATGGCGATCATCGCCATCCTCGGCGTGGCGGCGACTGCCTTCGTGCTGCGCTACACCGTCTTCGGGCAATTGCTCTCGGCGGTCGGCCAGAACCGCGCCGCGGCACGGCTCGCCGGCATCCGAAACGGGCGCGTGATCGCGTCGGCCTTCATCATCTCGTCGGCGCTGGCTTCGCTAGACGGGCTGCTGCTCGGCGCCTATATCGGCGGCGCATTCCTCGAAATGGGCCAGCCCTATCTCCTGCAGTCGATCGCCGCCGTGGTGCTTGGCGGAACGCTGATCTTCGGCGGCTCGGCGACCGCGCTCGGCACACTCTTCGCCAGCATCCTGCTCGTCCTCATCGTCACCACCATGCAGATCATCGGCCTTCCTCCGGGCGCGCAGGACATCGTGCAGGGCGTTGTCGTCATCTTCGTTCTGGCGCTGGCCGGACGTCAGGCGCAGGCGCGGCGCGCGTTTGTCGAAATCGCAGACGGCGACGATGATGCAACGGCCGACGCGGATGCGAGCGCGGCAACGGCCCACCCGAAGTGAGGGAGCGACAAATCAGCGATTTCTCTTGCCAATTTGGTAGAGTGATTATACCAGTATACAATGTGACGATCTGCATTGGCCGTCGTCTAGAACATCAGGAGCAGGTTAGATGACAACGATTGCGCTGTTCGGTGCGGGCGGCAAAATGGGCTACCGGCTGTCGACCAATTTTTGCGCTTCCCCCTATGCGATCCGTCACGTCGAGATCAGCGAGGCGGGCAAGGAGCGGCTGAAAAGCGGTCTTGGCATCGACACGCTCAGCGTCGACGAGGCGCTCGCGGGCGCCGAAGTCGTGATCCTGGCGGTTCCCGACACGCATATCGGCAAGGTCGCGGCGAGCATCGAAAGCAAGCTGGCGCCGGGGACGATGGTGATCGTGCTCGACGCCGCGGCGCCTTTTGCCGGCCATCTGCCCGAGCGCCCCGACCTTACCTACTTCGTCACGCATCCCTGCCATCCGCCGATCTTCAACGACGAAACCGACATGGCGGCCAAGAAGGACTTCTTCGGCGGCGTCAAGGCCAAGCAGCATTTCGTCAGCGCCCTTATGCAGGGCCCGGAGGAGGACTATGCCAAGGGTGAGGAAATCGCCCGCATCATCTGGGCGCCGGTGATGCGCTCGCACCGCGTGACCGTCGAGCAGATGGCCCTGCTCGAACCTGGTCTTTCTGAGACTGTCTGCGCGTCGCTGCTCGTCGTCATGAAGGAAGCCCTCGATGAGGTTGTGGCGCGGGGCGTCGACCGGCAGGCGGCGCTCGACTTCCTGCTCGGCCACATGAACGTGCTCGGCGCCGTCATTTTCGGCGAAACCAAGGGCGTGTTCTCGGACGCCTGCAACAAGGCGATCGAATTCGGCAAGCCGGTGCTGATGCGTGACGATTGGAAGCGCGTCTTCGAGCCGGAGGAGATTGCCGCCAGCATCAAGCGTATCACGTGAGATCGCCGCTTATCAGATACACATCACCTTAATTAGTGATTGACTCATCATACCAGTTAGCTTTAGCTGTTCAGGCTCGGATCGATGGACGAGCGAAGGAGGCGGGGAGCGACAGCCAGGCCCGCTTCGGGCGAAAGCGGCCAAAGGCTTTCAAAATCCGAGCGGCGCAGCCTGCACCGCCGGACGAATTCAGACAAATGGCCTCGGTCTCCGAGGCAGGTTTTCAATGGGAGGACTTCATGAAGCTTACTCGAAGAATGACGCTTGCGGCTTTCGCCGGCATGCTCGCACTCGGCACCGCGATGCCTGCTTATGCGGCGGACCTGATTGCCATCATCACGCCCTCGCACGACAATCCGTTCTTCAAGGCGGAAGCGGTGGGCGCCGAAGCCAAGGCCAAGGAGCTCGGCTACGACACCTTGGTGCTGGTGCATGATGACGACGCCAACAAGCAGTCGGAACTGATCGACACGGCGATCGGCCGCGGCGCCAAGGCCATCATCCTCGACAATGCCGGCGCCGACGCCACCGTCGCCGCCGTGCAGAAGGCCAAGGACGCCGGCGTTCCCTCGTTCCTGATCGACCGCGAGATCAACGCCACCGGTGTCGCCGTGGCGCAGATCGTCTCCAACAATTACCAGGGCGCCCAGCTTGGCGCGCAGGAATTCGTCAAGCTGATGGGCGAGAAGGGCAATTACGTCGAGCTGGTCGGCAAGGAATCCGACACCAATGCCGGCATCCGATCCAAGGGCTATCACGACGTCATCGACGACTATCCGGACCTGAAGATGGTCGCGCAGCAGTCGGCCAATTGGAGCCAGACCGAAGCCTATTCCAAGATGGAATCGATCCTGCAGGCCAACCCCGACATCAAGGGCGTTATTTCGGGCAACGACACGATGGCGATGGGCGCCTACGCGGCATTGGCCGCCGCCGGCCGCAAGGATGTCATCGTCGTCGGCTTCGACGGCTCGAATGACGTGCGCGACTCCATCACCTCCGGCGGCATCAAGGCGACGGTGCTGCAGCCGGCCTACGCTCAGGCGCAGATGGCGGTCGAGCAGGCCAACGAGTACATCAAAAACAAGAAGTCGCCCGAGAAGGAAAAGCAGCTGATGGACTGCGTCCTCATCAACGGCGACAATGCTCCCAAGCTGGAGACCTTCGCGCTCAAGAACTGAGCCGGCGCGATGCACACTGCGAGGGGCGAACGCACGTTCGCCCCTCGCCTCCATTTCACTTTCCGGGTGCCCTTGATTGTCATGACCAAGCCGACTTGTCCGACCAGGCAGACTTGGCTGATCCTCGCGATAACCGCCGGCATCGGCCTCAGCGCCTGCAAGATCCTGCCGACACAGTCGGCGCAGGGCGGCGACAGCGCCAACAGCTCGGCCTTCAATCCGGATAGAATGGTCGAGGAAATCTGGGCCTCGAAGGTCATCCCCTACCTGCAGCAGAAGGCTGGACCGTTCGCCGAGGTCCATGCGCTAGCGAAGACCGATCCCGCCGCTGCCGGCGCAAAGTACGGCAATCCTAAGA
>NZ_RZSF01000247.1:0-10382 GCF_004023325.1 Mesorhizobium sp. M1A.F.Ca.ET.072.01.1.1
CGACATTATCCGCCAGCGCATGGCGGGCGACATCGGCGGCGTCGATGCCGTCGGGCAGGCGGCACCACAGGAACATACCGGCCGCCTGATCGATCCAGGGCATAACGTCCATTGCTTTCAGCCTGCCGGCTGTTTCGGCCATTGCGCGCGACAGGCGGGTGCGCAACTGCTCGACATGCTTGCGGTAGCTGCCGTCCTTCAGCAGAGTCAGCACCAGTTCCGAGGAGAGCCTCCCGCCGCCGAAAGTCGTGGCGATCTTGAGGTCAATCAGTCGTTCCATCCAGTCGCGGGGCGCGGCGATGAAGCCGCATCGCACCGAAGCCGACAGCGTCTTCGAGAAGGAGCCGATCTGGACGACGCGGCCGAGGCCATCGAAGGCCGCCAGCCGCGGCGCCGGCGTGTGCTCGAAATCGACGAAAATGTCATCCTCGACGATGGCGAGATCCGATTGATCGGCAAGCTTGAGCAGCCGGTGCGCTATAAGCGGCGAGAGCACCGCGCCGGTCGGGTTGTGAAGCGCGGAATTGGTGATGTAGAGGCGCGGCTTGTGCTCGGCGAGCGCTTGCGCGAAGAGGTCGATATCGGGCCCTGAGGGTGTCATCGCGACACCGACCACTTTGGCGCGGTGCGCGCGCAGCAACGCATGGAAGTTGAAATAGCAGGGATCGTCGACCAGAACCGTATCGCCCGGCTCGAGGAGCAAGCGGCACAATAGGTCGATCGCCTGCGTCCCGGACTCGGTGAGCATGATCTGGTCCGGCGAAGCCTCGACGCCATGTGCCGACAGGCGGCGGGCAAGCAGTTGCCGCAGTGCCGGCAGGCCAAGCGGCGTGCCGTAGTCGGCGAGCGTCGCATCGTCGGTTCGTGCGGCGCCGCGCAGTGCTTGCCGCAACGCGGCCTGAGGCATCCAGGAGGCCGGCAGCCAGCCGCAGCCCGGTTTCAGCATGTCGTCGCCTGCCTCCAGCGCTTGCCGCGAGACCCAGAGCGGGTCGACGGCGCGGTCGAGCCGCGGGCCGATCTCGGCCAGCGACAGCGGCGCAAGCGGGCCGGCGGCAAAGAAGCCGGAGCCCGGCCGCGAGCGGATCGTGCCTTCCGCCGCAAGCCGCTCATAGGCCTCGACCACCGTAGATTTTGACACCTGCATCGTGCCGGCGAAGGCGCGGATCGAAGGCAAGCGCGCGCCCGGCGTCAGGATGCGCGCGGCGATCCGCTGCCGGATTGCCGACATGACGGCTTCGACGAGCGTTCCGGCATTCGTCGCCTTCGGGTCGGGCGTGTCCATCTGTACTTCCCTGTCGACCAATACAGTTTTACGGAGTTGTACCCCATTGTCTCTGGCAACGCCATGCGCTGCGCCGGTACAGAAGCGCAAACGGAGCGGATGATGGATAAGAGTTTCAACGGCTGGCTCAACGGCTTCATCGGCGTGCTGATCTTCAGCGGCTCGTTGCCGGCGACGCGCGTGGCGGTGGTCGATTTCGACCCGACCTTCCTGACGTCGGCCCGTGCGGCGATCGCCGGCCTGCTCGGCATCGCAATGCTGTTCCTGTTCCGCGAGAAGCGCCCGGATCGCGGCGATCTGGTCTCGCTGGTCGTCGTTGCGCTAGGCGTCGTGGTCGGCTTTCCCCTGCTGACGGCGCTGGCGCTCAAACATGTCACTGCGGCGCATTCCATCATCTTTGTCGGCCTGCTGCCGCTGGCGACAGCGATCTTCGGTGTGCTGCGCGGCGGCGACCGTCCGCGCCCGGCCTTCTGGCTGTTTTCATGCCTGGGCAGCGCGCTCGTCGCGGGTTTCGCGCTGTTGCAAGGGGTCACCGCCTCACCGGTCGGCGACGGCTTGATGCTCGCCGCCATCATCGCCTGCGGGCTGGGCTATGCGGAAGGTGCGGCGCTGTCGCGCAAGCTCGGCGGCTGGCAGGTGATCTGCTGGGCCTTGGCCCTGTCACTGCCGGTCATGCTGGCGCTGAGTTTCGCGACCCTGCCGCCGTCTTTTGCCGCTGTCGGCTCCGGCGCATGGATCGGCCTCGCCTATGTCTCGCTGTTCAGCATGCTGATCGGCTTCGTGTTCTGGTATCGCGGCCTGGCGCAGGGCGGCATCGCCGCGGTCGGGCAATTGCAACTGCTGCAGCCCTTCTTCGGCCTGGCGCTCGCGGCGAGTCTGCTGCACGAGCAGGTCAGCCCGCTGATGTTGGTTGTCACGCTCGGCGTGGTGGCCTGCGTGTTCGGGGCGAAGAAGTTCGCCAGGTAGGGAGCCTACTCAAAACTTCGTCACCACGCCGATGCCGATGCCCTCGAAGCCGCCCATCGCCATCAATGCGACCGGCGCTTCCTCTAGGCTGATCCTTTTGCCGACCAACAGTTCGGGCTTCAGCTTGCCGGTGCGGATCATGTCCATCATGGCGGAGTAGCGGTAGGCCTGCATGCCGTGGCTGCCGAGGATTTCGAGCTCGAAGGCGATGACCTTGTCCATCGGCACTTGTGGGCGGGCATGGTCGCCCAGCATCAGCCCGACCTGAACATGGCGACCGCGCCGGCGCAGATTGGCGATCGAGTTGAAGCACGTGGTTGGGTGGCCGAGCGCGTCCATCGACATATGCGCGCCGCCGTTGGTGATCTGCTTGACGGCCTTGACGACATTGGGCGTGGTCGAAGCGTTGATGGTCGCGACCGCGCCGATCTTTTTCGCAAACTCCAGCTTCTCGTCGGTCAGGTCGATGGCGATGACATTGGCGCCCATGGCGCTGGCGATCATGATCGCCGAGAGACCGACGCCGCCGCAGCCATGCACCGCCACCCACTCGCCGGGCGTCACCCGGCCCTGGTCGACGATGGCGCGGAACGAGGTGACGAAGCGGCAGCCGAGGCTGGCGGCAGTGGCGAACTCCATTTCATCCGGCAGGCGTACGAGATTGGTGTCGGCATGCTCGATGCCGACATATTCGGCGAACGAGCCCCAGCCCGTGAAGCCAGGCTGGGTCTGGTGCTCGCAGACCTGATGGTTGCCGGAGTTGCATTCGAAGCAGCGGCCGCAGCCGACGGCGAAAGGCACGGTGACGCGGTCGCCGGCCTTCCAGCGGCTCACCTGCTTGCCGGCGGCGACGACGACGCCCGCCAGTTCATGGCCGGGGACATGCGGCAGCGTGATGCCGTCGTCATGACCCATCCAGCCATGCCAGTCGCTGCGGCAAAGACCGGTCGCCTCGACCTTGATGACGACGCCATCCGCCGCCGGCTTACGGTCTGGATCGTGGGAGCTTCGCCGAATTTTTCGAAGACGACAGCTTTCATGGGAGTGCTTTCTATCCAGTTCAAAGGGAAGTGCGGTTTTGGGTAGTAGGTCCCAAGCTAAGTCGGCAATGGTGGTTGGTCGAGCAAGGGTGGCCGCTTGCAAAACCACTCGCCGGCTTCGGCATCCCATGGCCAAACACCGGAGGTTGTCGGAAAGATAAGCTGCAGAATCCGGAAAACGGGCCAGTTGTAAAACCATAGGTCCCAACCGAAATATTCAGGGTAGTGGTCGGGATGGACCGCACCGAATTGACAGTCGAAGCCACCTCCCAGGAAACCCGGCGCCTGCTCTCCAACGTTGAACCTCTCGCCGCTGCGCACTCGTCGGCAATACTCGTTGATGATGGTCTGCGAAAGCTCCGGCTTGAGCCCGATGACGACCAGCTCAGGGGCTTTGAAATTGTACTCTATCCCCACCGAGTAAGCGAATGGCGGGTGCTCGTCGTCCTCCAGCACGTAGAGAATATGACAGCCATACTCCTCCATATCGGCGAGCGTCTTAGCCTCGTCGGGATCCCTGGCTTCCCTACTCGGCATCGATCTGGTTCTGCGGCGCAGCCTTCTGGAACGCCGGCAGCGCCATGCAGGCGGCGTGGATGCGCGAGATCACCGGATAGGCCGCCATGTCGACGCCGAAGCGGGCATTGTTGGTGACCTGCGCGGCGAGGCAGATATCGGCGAGCCCCGGTGTATCGCCATGGCAGAACCTGCCGGTCTCGGGCGAGGCGGCCAGAATCTTTTCAAGCGGGTGGAAACCCTCATTCACCCAATGCCGGAACCAGTTGACGACATCTTCGTCGCCGGCGCCGAACAAGGTGCGCAGCGAGGTGAGCACGCGCAGATTGTTCACCGGATGGATGTCGCAGGCGATCATCTGCGCCAGCATCCGGACCCTGGCGCGTCCCAGCGCATCCTTGGGCAACAACGGCGGCTCGGGCTCGATCTCGTCGAGATATTCGATGATCGCCAGCGACTGGGTTAAAAGCGTTCCGTCGTCGACCACCAGCGCCGGTACCAGCCCTTGCGGATTGACCGCGAGATAGGCGGGCTCGAGATGCTCGCCATGGCGCAGATGGTGGGGCACATAGGTGTAGGCACGCCCCTTCATCTCCAGCGCGATCCGCACCCGGTAGGAGGTGGAGGAGCGATAATAATTATGGAGGACGAGGTCGCTCATCGCTTCGGCTGCCCGATGGTGACCTCGACGGCGCCGATGCCGTCGACGCCACCAGTGATCTTGTCGCCCGCCTGAACCGCACCAACGCCGGCCGGCGTGCCGGTGAAGATCAGGTCGCCGGGCTGGAGCTCGACCGCTTCGCTGCAGATCGAGACGACATCGGCGACGGGCCAGATCAGCTCGGCGAGGTCGCCGTCCTGTTTTATGTCACCGTTTACAGCGAGCCAGATGCGGCCCTTTTCGGGATGGCCGGAATTTGCGACGGGAAGCAGCGGGCCGCAAGGCGCGGAGAAGTCGAAGGCCTTCGACCAGTCCCAGGGGCGAGCCGCTTTCTTCGCCTGGTCTTGCAGGTCGCGGCGAGTGAGGTCCACGCCGACGCCATAGCCCCAGACATGCGCGAGCGCCTCGGTGAGGGGGATGCGGAAGCCGGCCTTGCCGACCGCCACGACCAGCTCGATCTCGTGGTGGAGATTGCCAGTCAGCGGCGGGTAGGGGATCTCTGCGCCGTTGTCGACCACGGCGTCGGCCGGCTTGGTGAAGAAGAAGGGCGGATCGCGCTCGTCATTGCCGAGTTCTCGCGCATGCGCCGCGTAGTTGCGGCCGACGCAGAAGATGCGGCGCACGGCAAACCGTTCCGCCGAGCCGGCCACCGCGACCGAAGCGATCGCGGGCGGAGGGAAGACGAAGTCTGCCATAGGCGGTCTCTGCGTTGGATATGAATCGATCCGCACATTCTGCCGATTTCGGCAGGCGGGCAAGGCATTAGGCCACGAAACATTGCCGACTATGGCGGCTTCACCAAGCGGCGGCAGGACCCGCCCGCGGCCCCTTTTTTTTTGTGTTCGCAATCGCTTGGCAGGAACTGCCTGTGAATTCGCTGCTTCGCACTTGCACAAGATTATTCCGCACTGCAAAATAAATGCGGCGGGGAAAACGAAGCGGTTCCAGGCACGGCTTGCCGGGACCTCGAGTTGCGAGGGACGGGCATGACCGACATCTCCGCGACGGCCGGCGTCCTGCCGCGGGCCGCAGCCGACAAGGCGGCACGGGCAAGGCTGGCCTATCTCGACGGCTGGCGCGGCCTGTCGATCGCCCTGGTGCTGATCGGCCATTTCTTTCCGATTCGCGGCATCAACCTCGGCGTGCTCGGCGTCGAGTTCTTCTTCGTGCTGAGCGGCCGGCTGATGGGAGAAATCCTGTTCGTCGAGCGCTTTCCGCTGAAGAAATTCTTCAAGCGCCGCTTCGCCCGCGTCTATCCAGCCCTGCTGGTGTTCGTGATTGCCGTCATGATCGGGCTCTCCGGCACCTTCATTGCCTTCAAATGGAAGGCGGCGCTTACCGCGCTGACATTCACCTACAACTATGCCGGCATTCTCATCAATCGCGCGGGCGCGCTCGACCATATCTGGTCGCTTGCCATCGAGGAGCATTCTTATGTCATCCTGGCGCTGATCAGCGTGGCGGTTTCCAGGCGCGCGAATGTCGTGCGCTTGCTTGTCATGCTGTCGCTGCTCGCTATGGCCAACGGCGCTATTTCCTACTGGGTCTTCGGTATGGACTACGAAACCAGCTATTGGCGAACCGACGTGCATATCGCCTCGATCCTGCTGTCGGCGGCGATCTGCCTGCTCAAGGCCGATGGACACCTGCCGGCATTCCTCAGGAACCGGCATCTGGCGCTGGGGGCCGCCGTGGGGGCAGCTTTGTTGTTCCTCGATCCGGTGCCGACGCCCTTGCACTATCTGCTGGGCGTGCCGCTGCTGGCGCTCGTCGTCAACACGCTCGACTTCGCCGGCGGCTATCTGACCGGCCTACTGTCATCGCGACCGATGGTGATGCTGGGGCTGTGGTCCTACTCGCTCTATCTGTGGCAGCAGCCCTTCTATAAATTCGTCCATGACCGCGACGTGGCGGCGATCCCGATGCTGGCCGCGGTCTTCGCCTGCGCCCTGGCGAGCTACTACATCGTCGAGAAACCGGCGCGCAGCTGGCTCAACCGCAATTGGTGAGGAGGTCAGGCCTTGCCGGTTTTTTGTGCGGCGAGATAGCGGCGAAGCCCGGCTTCGCCGCGAGGTGTGGTCCAGCGGTGATTCCACGCGAAAGCCGGCCTGAGCAAGGGTGCCAGGAGTTTGAGGATCGGCCTCTCCACGATGACCTGCCAGGTGAGCTTCGCATGCGTTCCGCTTCCGGCTGGCGACAGTTCGGCCCGCCACAGTCCGTCGAAATCGCCGAAGGTCTTGACCACCACCAGCCGGCCAGGCTCGAGCTCCGCGGCCTCGATGATGAAGTTCAGCTCGTAGGGCAGGGCGCCTCGCGCCCTGGCTCTTGCCCGTGACCCGACGACGGCCTTGCCTTTCTTGTCGAGCGGCTCGACTTCCTTGTAGGCGTCGCCCCACCAGAGCGGCAGCAACTCGGCGTCGGACAGAACGTCCCACACTTCCTGCGGCGTGGCATCGGGAATGTTCCAACTCTCGTCGAAGCGGAAGACGTTGCTTGGCATGATGTCACGCCCCCAGCACGCGAAGGCGATACATTAGCTGTAGCTTCTGTTTGTGGCCAGTGCGGCCGTCGCACGAACCTTGTTTGGCTCATGGTTGAAAGCCTCTGGCTTTCAGGGCCATGCGCTAGTCGATCGGCTTGGCGTAGTAGCGCACCGACTTCCTGCCGCCGTGGATCACGGCATCGCCGACCTCGGCAAAGCCGAGCGCGGCGTGAAAGGCATCCGATGTGGGGTTCGGGGGATCGGCATTGACCTCGCAGGTTACGATGGTGTGGCATGCGCGCCTGACATGCTCGAACAGATCCTCGTAGAGACGGCGGGCGTGGCCGCGGCCGCGCGCTTCGGCCGCGACCACCACCCGGTCGACATAGACGAAGCGGGGGTAGCGCTCACGAAACCAGAGGAAGTTCGGGCTTTCGTAGCTGGCATCCTGATCGAAGCACATGATGAAGGCTTCGAGCGTCCCGATGCGGCGCGTGTAGAAAGCCTGCCCGATCAGGAATGACAGGCGCTCCGGCTCCAGCCAGGACAACTCGGCGGCATGCTCGTTGTTGAGAGCGAGAATGGCGGCCTCGTCGGCAGGCGAAACGCGTTCGATCGGCGCGCGATCTTTCGACATCGTCACTTCCGGCATCAGACCCTCGCGGCCGCGATCGTTGCCGCCGCCAAGTCCTGGTCGGTCACCGTGTTGCGGTACTCGCGATCGAGATCGGTGCCGCCCATGCCGACATGCGGGTTGCGGTAGCGCATGGCGCTCGGCACGTCGGCAAGCGCGGCAAAATGCATCTCGGTCAGTCCGGTTTGCCGGCGAACCTCGCCGATATTGTCGGGCGCCAACCCGCCGCAGCCGAGGATGATGATGCGTGCGCCGGCCTGGCGAACCAAGCGCGCGAGCAGATCGACGCCCTCCAGCGCCGTGTCGCGTTGCCCGCTGGTCAGCACGCGGCCGACCTTGCAGCGGATCAGCGCTTCGAGCGCCTCGGCCGGGTCAGGCGTCATGTCGAAGGCGCGGTGGCAGGTGACATTGAGGGGACCGGCGGCGCGCACCAGTTCGCTCATTCTCGCTTCATCGATTGCGCCGTCAGCGGTCAGGCAGCCGACGACGATGCCGGCGACGCCGAGATCGCGCAGCGCGCCGATATCGGCCAGCATCGATTGGTATTCCGCCTCGCTGTAGAGAAAATCGCCGCCGCGCGGGCGCACGATAACATGAAACGGGATGGTCGCACGTTCGAGTGCTACGCGCACCGTGCCGAGGCTCGGCGTAATGCCGCCTTCGACGAGGCTGGCGCAAAGCTCGACCCGGTCGGCGCCGGCGGCCTGCGCGGCAAGCAGCCCGTCAATGCCTTCGACGCAGAGTTCGATCAGGGGCCTTTGAGCGTCGGTCACCATCATCCATCCATGTTGAAGAGAAAGCGCAGCCCTAGCATCGGGGCGATCGAGGCGGAAGCCGCATCAATCGGTCCAGCAAGCGAAAGCGTCACTTTGCACTTTCGGTTTTGTTCGGCGCGCAGTTATTGATTGCTCAAGCCTTGGAGCGCCCGCCCTACCGCGGAACAGCTGAGCCCCGTTGCCTCGCTACTGCTTCAGGATTGTGTTCTTGGCGCCTTGTTCGACCTGGTCGATCACCAGCAGCTTCACCGGATCGCTGCCGATATTGGTCGCCTGATGCCATTGGCCGATCATCTCGACGATGAAATCGCCGGTCTTGTAGGTGTTGCTGTTGCCGGTCTCGACATTGGTGACCTTGAGGGTGCCTGCCTCGACATAGGCATAGCGCGGGAAGGGATGCTTGTGCACCGGCAGCGTCGCGCCGGGCGCGATCTGATAGGCCGAGACCTGGACCTCGACATTCTTCTGCGGCAGCTTGATCGGCTGGCCGGATGCCGTCGTCGTCTTCGACGCCAATGGCGTCACGACAACAGGTGTGGCCGAACTGTCCAGAGCGTCGGCGGTGGTTGCATAAAAAGCGGCCGCCAGCAGCAGCGCCGATGCCGGAATGTTTCGCACGATTTCCTCCCGAAATGATCGGCAAAATCGCCTAAGCGCTGTCGACACGCAAGGAGAAAGGGTTTTGGGCTTCCCGGGCTGTATGAACTATCAGCTGCCAGGTCCTTCAAATCTGCCCCGCACTTGGGTGCTGCCGCACCCAGTCCCTTGATAGACCGGAATCATCCCCTAGTTAGTTTCCCTGGCGTAGTCGCGAGTTTGCCTTGAGGGTGCTGCGTCGTTCTGACGGCATGCGGCGGAAGGACGGCCGGCCGAAGCTCCTTTGGAGGGTGCCGTGCGTCAATATTTGGGATCCAGCTTGGCCCATTTCGCGTTCGCGTGCTCTGTCGCGATAGCTTGCGCGGGAGCGGCGGCCGGCGGCGAGCGCGGCCAAGGTCATAACGCTGGTGGCGATCACGGGAATAACGGAGGTCATGGCGCTGGCAGCAACAACGGTCAGCACAACGGAACTAGCGGCGATCCCGGTGGCTCCGGCGGCAGTCCGCCGTCTGACCCACCGTCCCCACCTTCTAACGATGACGGAAGCAGCCCCACCACAACCGGGTCAGTGACGTCAAGGGCGGGCGTAGCCGGCAACGGCGGAAGGTCGCTCGACCTTCCGCCCGCCCTGCTGCCCTTCGAAGACAGCGCTATTCCACTGGCAGTCCATCCAATCGAAGTGCTGCCGGGTGTCCCGGACAACATCGTTCGTGCCTGCCGTGAGGCAATCGAGCAGGCCGCAGCTCAGTTTGGCGCGACCAGTGTGCGCGTCAGCAGTGCAGGTTCCGTACGGCGGTTGAGCCGTCAGAGGATATCGGCTCCCGTCCAGGTCAGCATCGACTACGGATATCAAAACGGCGTCGAGACGCGCCAGGCGCCGGTCGGCTGCGAATTGAACGCGAAAGGCAGCGTGATCGGGCTGACATAGCGCACAGTGCGAGCCCTCGCCGTTTACGTCCGAGTTCATGCCGCCCAGCGCCCGATTTCCAGGGCAGTCGTTCCAGCTCAGTCCAACGTCGAATGGCTTGGCCGGAGGGAAAACGGAAGCGTGATGGCACGCACACGGATTTCGCGCGCCGGTTTGCGAACCTTGCTGGACGTAGACTTCTTTTGGCTGACAGCTTTCGTCTGACCTGCGCTGGCCGATGCGCGGCCAGTGCGCGGCTTCAGCGGAGGCTCGATATGAGCGTCGCTTCGCTGAGCCCGAAGCTTGTCATTATCGGCGCGCGCGGCGGCCAGCTCGCGGGCGAAAGAAACCGTCGCTTCACGTTGCTTGTCCAGAGCCTCCTTCAGCCTCATGGCGGCCTGTCCCAAAAGTTGGCGGGCTGTGTCACGCTCGAGGCGGGCTTTGTTGAGGTTCTCTCCGACCGACATTGCTGAAGCGCGTTCGCGCTCCAGCGCCTGCGCCGTCTCGCTAGCAGTCTGCTC
>NZ_RZSF01000248.1:0-10339 GCF_004023325.1 Mesorhizobium sp. M1A.F.Ca.ET.072.01.1.1
GCGCCGGGTCGACGGAACCCGCGCCGGCGAAGAAATGAAGATTGTCTTGTTCGTCGAGCCCGACCATGCGCTCGCGCCAGCCGGCGCCGACATAGACGAACTGGCGGATCGGCACGGCGTCGAAGAGTTCATTGCCGATGATGAAGAGCGGCTGCTGCGGCAGCGTGTCGATGGTTTGGTGCCAGCTCAGGGCGGGGCTCTGGCCGGCGAGCGTCTCTTTCTGGATTTCGGTCAGGCGCGGACTGGTCTCGATCATGGCGAAGGAAGCCTCGGCGGCAAGCGCCGGATCGAGGCGCGACCAGGTGCGCAGCATGTCCTTCATCAGCGTGCCGCGACCGGGCCCGATTTCGGCGAAGGTGGCTGGCAGCGGACGCCCGCCGCCTTGCCAGGCCTGGTAGAGCCAGACGGCGACAAGCTCGCCGAACATCTGGCTGATCTCCGGCGCGGTGACGAAGTCGCCGGCGGCGCCGAAGGGCTCGCGCGTCGTATAATAGCCGTCCTCAGGGTCGAACAGGCAGAGCGCCATGTATTCGCTGACCGGGATCGGCCCCACCGCGCCGATCAGGCCGATGATGCGCTCCTTCAGCCTGGTCATGCCGGCTGCGTCTGCGTCGTCGGCTTTGCGGTGGCCATGGCCCAGATGCCGGCGAGCACCATCGGCGAGGACAGGACCATGCCCATGGTCAGCCAGTTGGTGCCGAGCAGATAACCGAGCTGCTGGTCAGGCTCGCGGAAGAACTCGACGAAGATGCGAGACAGGCCGTAGCCGCAGATGAAGGCGCCGCCGACGAAGCGCGGTGTCTTCAGCTTCAGCCGCGAGTGGGTGAGAAAGCGCAGCACCAGGAAGAGCACAAGACCTTCCAGCAGCGCCTCGTAGAGCTGGCTGGGATGCCGGGTGAACGGGCCGCCATTGGGGAATTCGATCGCCCAGGGCACGTCCGATGGACGGCCCCAGAGCTCCGAATTGATGAAATTGGCCACACGCACCAGCCCAAGGCCGACCGGCACGCCGGCCGAGACGACGTCAAACAGCGTCCAGGTATGAATGCCGCGCTTGAGCGAAAAGAGGGTCATGGCGAGGATCACGCCGAGCAGTCCGCCATGGAACGACATGCCGCCCTGCCAGACCGCCAAGATGTCGAGCGGATGCGCGATATAGCGTGGAAGGTCGTAGAAGAGGACATAGCCGGTGCGCCCGCCGAGCACCACGCCGATCGCCGCCCAGACGATGAAATCGTCAAGATCCTCGGGCGTCATCGGCAGCTTGCCGTCCGGCCAAAGGCTGGCATTGCTGGCCAGGCGCTTGGCGTACCACCAGGCGAACAGAATGCCGACGATGTAGCCGACGCCGTACCAATGCACCGCCAGCGGCCCGATTTGGACGATGACCGGGTCGATATTGGGAAAGGGCAGGGAGGCCAGCGGCAGCAGGAAATATTCGCTCAAACTGGGTCGCTCCGGTTGCGGTCGTCTATCGGGCGCGGACCATGCGGCAGGGTTTTGGCGGGGTCAAGGCACGCTTCGCTTGCAATCCGTGCCGCGCGCCACTACGTCAAAATAATCAAGCGAGGATTTGCCATGTCGACCGGAACGAACCGCATTCTCGATGAATTCGCCAAGCTGATGACCGATGCCGCGGGGGCAGCCCAAGGCGTCAGGCGCGAGATGGAGACGGCTTTCCGCAGCCAAGCCGAGCGCCTGCTCAACTCCATGGATGTGGTGAAACGCGAGGAGTTCGAGGCTGCGCGCGAGATGGCCGTCAAGGCAAGAGAAGACAACATCCAGCTTGCGGTGCGCGTCGAAGCGCTCGAGGCCAAGCTCGCCGAATTGACCGGGCAAGCCGCACCTGCGGCTGCGGCGAAGCCCAGATCAAAAAAATAATCGTAAACTTTTCCACAAAGCACGATCCGAAAAATCGCTTTGCCGTGAATCGCTTACCGGCATTGCATGAATCTTTTTGACAGCGCCTTTCCACATGCGAATGACGCAGTGCGAAAAATTGGGCTGTTCACGCGACTCCCGATCAATAGACTGAATTTGTTGCATGATTCGAAGCAGGGTCATGCGCCGGGCGGTGGGGTCCGGTTGGGGTCTTTGCGTTGGAAAGTCCTGGCCGTCCGAGTTCTAGACAAGATTGTTCGTTGTGCGTGCCCTCTCTCGCGGAGCGTGTGGCGGCGCTCTCAGAACGACAGGAAGCATTCATGGAACTCCTCGAACTCGAATTCTCCCGCGAAATCCACCCGGTGGACGTCATCGAGCAGGTGGCCCACAACAATGACTGGTCCTTCGAACGCGCCGGCGACGACGAGATTTCGATTTCGGTAACAGGCAGCTGGACCGACTATCATGTCTCCTTTTCCTGGATGGAAGATTTCGAAGCGCTGCATCTGGCCTGCGCGTTCGACATCAAGGTGCCGGAAACGCGCGCGCTGGAGGTGATGCGACTCCTTTCGCTAATCAACGAACAGATGCTGTTTGGCCATTTCGACCTGTGGGAGCAGGAGGGCGCGATCATGTTCCGGCAATCGCTGCTGCTCGCCGGCGGGGTCGAGCCGTCGAGCCAGCAGGTCGAGGTGCTTCTGTCATCGGCGTTAGAGGCCTGCGAATGCTATTTCCAGGCCTTCCAATTCGTCGTCTGGTCGGGTACGTCGGCCAAGGACGCGCTGTCGAGCGTGCTCTTTGAAACCCATGGAAGCGCCTGAGCGAAGCCAATACCGCCGATGAGTTCCAGCAGCGAGCGCAAGCCGGAGATCAGCTTTGCCGATTTCGATCGTGTCGACATCCGTGCCGGCACGATCGTCGAGGCTGAGCCCTTTCCGGAGGCGCGCAAGCCGGCATTCAAGCTGAAGATCGATTTCGGCCCGGCGATCGGGGTGAAGAAGTCGTCGGCGCAGATCACCAAATATTATGCGCCGGAGACGCTGATCGGCCGGCAGGTCTTCGCGGTGGTCAATTTCCCGCCGCGCCAGATCGGCCCGTTCATGTCGGAAGTGCTGACGCTTGGCTTTCCGGACGAGGAGGGCGCCGTCGTGCTCGGCGCCATCGAGCGCAAAGTGCCGGACGGCGGGCGTCTATTCTAGAACAAGCCTGGGCCGGCTTGACGTCACCGCATCCCGATCGGTGCGCTTGCGCGGCATTCCCAGCGCCTCTTCGACCACGTCCAGGAACATCTCGGCGCATGCCTTCCAACTGTAGCGCAGGGCGCGCTGGCGCGCCTCCGCGCGGTCAATGTGAAGCGCCTTGAGCGCCGCCTCGCGCAAATCCTCGGATACGGCCCCACCGACGCCGTCGCCGACGATGTCGATCGGTCCGGTCACCGGATAGGCGGCCACCGGCGTGCCGCTGGCCAGAGCCTCGATGATGACGTTGCCGAAGGTGTCGGTGCGGCTCGGAAAGACGAAGACGTCAGCCGAAGCGTAGATTTCCGCCAGTTCGTCGTTCGGGCGATGGCCGAGGAAATGCGCGTTCGGATAGCGGGCGCTGAGCTTTGCCAGTTCCGGCCCTTCGCCGACCACCACCTTGCTGCCGGGGAGATCGAGATCGAGGAAGGCGGTCAGGTTCTTTTCGATCGCGACGCGGCCGACGCAGAGGAAGATGGGGCGGGGAAAGCTGGTTTCCTTGCGTTTGTCCGGCCGGAAATGATCGGTGTCGACGCCGCGAGTCCAGGGCCTCAGCTTATCGAAGCCGCGCGAGGCAAGGTCGTCCGCCAACGATTGCGTAGCGACCAACGTGCCCTGTCCGGAATTGTGGAAGTCGCGCAGCCAGTTATAGGCCCACCTCTCCGGCACCGGCAGGCGGGCGCTGAGATATTCGGGGAAACGCGTGTGGTAGCTGGTGGTAAAGGGACGGCCGGCCTTGCGGCAGTAGCGGCGCGCCATGATGCCGAGCGGCCCTTCGGTGACAATGTGGATGTGGTCGGCCTTGTGCGCTTCGATCAGCCGCGCGACATGACTGGGGGTTGTCAAGGCGAGCCGAATGTCCGGGTAGGTCGGCAGCGGCAAGGTGCGGAAGATGTTCGGCGTCAGAAAATCGACCTGGACGTCGAAGGATTTCAGCGTTTCGGTAAGCCGCTCCAGCGTGTGAACCACGCCGTTGACCTGCGGTCGCCATGCATCGGTGACCATCAGGATTCGCATGGCGACCCTTTGCACAGATTCTTGGGCGCGCCGGCACGATGGCGGAACGGCAGCCAGGCTGCAGCTCGCGCTTCGCTCCAGCGCACCCGGGCGGGTGCGGGATCGAAGCGGGGCGGCATGGCCGAATCGATAAAGGTCGCGCGCTTCATGCGCGCTCTTGACCATGATTTCATGACGGGGGGATGAAGGCCGTCTTTGTCCGACTAAGCCGGCACCTTGATCACGGCTCGCAAACCGCCAAGCGGGCTGTCTTCCAGCATGATGTCGCCGCCATGAGTTCGGGCGATGTCGCGGGCGATCGACAGACCAAGGCCGGTGCCGCTGGCATCGAGATTGCGCGCTTCGTCGAGCCGCAGGAATGGCTTGAACACTTCCTCGCGCTTGTCCGGCGCGATGCCGGGACCGTCATCGTCGATGGTGACGGTCAGCGAGCCGCGGCCATGATTGGCATGGACCTCGACCGTCTTGGCATATCGGAAGGCATTGCCGATGACATTGGACATCAGCCTGGCAAAGGCGTTCGGCCGCACATGCACGGTCGGATCGCCGGTCAGTGTCGTCGACAGCTTGCATTTGCGCAGTTGCGCTTCCTCGCCAAGCTTCTGGAAATAGGCATCGAGATCGAAGCGGCCGGTGTCTTCCGCCGCCTCGCCGCGGGCAAAGGAGAGATAGCCCTCCAGCATCGACTGCATGTCGTCGATGTCCTGGTTCAGCGCGGCCTTGGTCTCGGCCTTGCCACCGGCCAGGGCCAACTGCAGCTTGAAGCGGGTTAGAATGGTCCTGAGATCATGGCTGACGCCGGTCAGCATGGCGGTGCGCTGCTCGATCTGGCGCTCGATGCGCTCGCGCATCTGGATGAAGGCGAAGCCGGCGCGGCGCACTTCCTCCGCGCCGCGCGGACGGAAATCGCGCGGCATCGGCCGGCCCTTGCCGAAGCTCTCGGCGGCTTCGGCCAAGGTCAAGATCGGCCGTATTTGATTGCGCAGGAAGGGGATGGCGATCATCAAGAGCACGAGCGAGGTGCCGACCATCCAGATCAGGAAGATATGGGTGTTTGAGGCATAAGCCTGGCTGCGACGCACGAAGACGCGCAGGACCTTGCCTTCGAGCTGGACGCGGACCTCGACGACATTGGAGTTGCCGACCGTGTCGATCCAGAAGGGACGGTTGATCTGCCGGGTAATCTCCGACGACAGGGCCGTGTCGAGGATTGAGAAGAACGGCTTCGGCCCGGGGGCCGGCAGGGGATCGGGCGGCAGCAGATCCACCTTCAGCTGCATGCGGTCTTGGGCGATGCGGATGATGTTGGCGTAATCGGCGTCGTGGGGATAGGTCTCCATCATGTCGATGATGGCGGCGATGTCTGCGATCGTCGCCTGCGACAGGCGTTGGGTAACCGTCTGCCAGTGGCGCTCCATGAAGACGAAGGCAACGACCGACTGCAAAAGGATCATCGGCGCGATGACGATGATCAGGGAGCGGGCATAAAGCCGCTTCGGCATGTAGAGCGCGACCAGGCGCCAAAACCGGTTCCAGGCGCGCGGCATCGCCCTCAGCGTCCGCAAAGCGAGATCGCCGAGGCTCCCGGTCTTGGGCTTTTCCAGTTGCGTGGTCGCCATTGGCCCTTCCGCTCGTAGACGGCCATTCAGCCAAGGCCGTCTGCGAGCATGTTATTCCACGCTGAGCCGATACCCAATACCGCGCACGGTCTGGAGCCACACCGGATTTGACGGATCGCGCTCGATCTTGCGGCGCAGCCGGTTGATCTGGACATCGATGGTCCGTTCGCCGACATCCGATTCGTCGCCGACGAGCTCGTGCCGCGGTATGGTTTCGCCCGCCCGGGCGGCGAAGATCGCCAGGATTTCCTGCTCGCGGTCGGTCAGCTTCAGCGCCTCGCCGCCACGCTTCAGTTCGCGCTTGGCGATCTGGAACGTGTAGGGGCCGAATACGAGCTGCTCGACTTTCGGCGTCGCCGCCGGGCCGCCGCGGCGCAGGATGTTGTTGATGCGCAGGATGAGCTCGCGCGGATCGAAGGGCTTCGGCAGATAGTCGTCGGCGCCAGCTTCGAGCCCGGTGATACGGCTGTCGGTTTCCGACAGCGCCGTCAGCATCAGGATCGGCACGTTCTTCTCGGCCCGCAGCGCCTTGGTGAGGTCGACGCCGGTTTCGCCGGGCATCATGACGTCAAGCACGAGCAGGTCGAAGTCCAGCCCCGCGAGCTTGCGCCGGGCCTCGCCGGAGTTGCCGGCGACGGTGACGCGAAAACCGTTCTCGGACAAATATTGCTTGAGCAGATTGCGAATGCGGGTGTCGTCGTCGACCACCAGCAGATGCGGCGCATCATCGCCGGGCGCTGCCGGATGATCAACCTTCTCAGTGGTCTCCATTTTTCTTCCCCGATGTTTGCGCAGGCACAATGTCGATCTGCGCTCTAAGTTCCGGATTGACCATCGCCTCGAGGAATCTCTCGATCGAGGCGCGCTCGGCGGTCCCGGAATCTTCCAATGCAGCACGGATGCGGCGCGACTGTGGCCGTGCCAGCGCCAGTGCCAGCGCGCGGCCCTTGGCAGTCGGATAGAGCTCGCGCTGCCGGCGATCGCGCAATCCTTGCACCTGGACAATATGGTCCGTGTCGATCAGCTGCTTCAACACCCGCGCCAGGCTCTGCTTGGTGATCTTCAGTACGTCGAGCAGCTCGGCTACCGTCAGTCCGGGCCTGCGGTTGACGAAATGCAGGACGCGGTGATGGGCACGGCCGAAGCCGTAATCGGCAAGGATCTGGTCGGGATCGGAGGTGAAGTCGCGGTAGGCAAAGAAAAACAGCTCGATGATGGCAAAGTCGATGCCGTCCTCGTCGGTGATCGCCGTCCTGATCGGTTTTCCGGCTCCGGGGCTTCGATCCGTCATCATTTCTCCATCCAAGCGGGGAATTACGTCAGTACTGTTGACGTAATTTCCCGCAAATGATAATTTTTGACAAGCTTTTCGGCGGATTGCGAACGAAAAGGCAAGCGGAAGCCGTTTTTCCGGAACTTCCTAAGTTTGCCAGGGATTGAATATCCGCCTACGCTTCCAGACACAGGCCGGCGGTTTCGGACCCAGTGGCGGGGCCGATACGAAAGGTCGTATGACACAACGATTGGCGGGCGCCCGCCCGCGGGAGGTTTCCATGGCATCCGTTCCCTTCGATCAACTGGACGGCTTCATCTGGATGAACGGGGAGTTCGTCAAATGGGGCGAGGCCAAGATCCACGTGCTGACCCATGGCCTGCACTATGCCAGCGCGGTCTTCGAGGGCGAGCGCGCCTATGGCGGCCAGATATTCAAGCTCACCGAGCACAATGAGCGCCTGCATGAATCGGCGCGCCTGCTCGGCTTCAAGATTCCCTACTCGGTCGGCGAGATCGACGAGGCTTGCCGCACGCTTCTGAAGAAGCAGGGTTTCAAGGACGCCTATGTGCGTCCGATCGCCTGGCGCGGCAGCGAGCAGATGGGTGTTTCGGCGCAGAACAACCGCATCAACTGCGCCATCGCCATCTGGCAGTGGCCGAGCTATTTCGACCCGGCGCAGAAGCTGAAGGGCATCCGCCTCGACGTCGCCGAATGGCGCCGGCCCGACCCGCGCACCGCGCCATCCAAGTCCAAGGCCGCCGGCCTCTACATGATCTGCACGCTCTCCAAGCACGCCGCCGAGGCCAAGGGCTACGCCGACGCCATGATGCTCGACTGGCGCGGCCAGGTGGCGGAAGCCACCGGCGCCAACATCTTCTTCGTCAAGGACGGCAAAATCCACACCCCGACGCCCGACTGCTTCCTCGACGGCATCACCCGCCGCACCGTTATCGGCCTGGCCAAGGACCGCGGCATCGAGGTGATCGAGCGCGCCATCATGCCCGAAGAGCTCGATGGCTTTGAGCAGTGCTTCCTTACCGGCACGGCCGCGGAAGTCACGCCGGTCTCGGAAATCGGCCCGTACCGATTCGAGGTTGGCGAGATCGCCAAGACGTTGATGAACGACTATTCTGCCGCGGTGCAGCCAAAGCACGCCATCGCCGCAGAATAGCGATAGTCGCAGCCTTTTTGTGCAACGGGGCGGTTTTCGGGCCGCCCCTTTTATTTGGGCGCCTGCGCAGCAATTCGGCGTCTCATGGGTGCGGGCGATCCGGCGACGGCAGCGGAGCAGCCGGTGGGATTGGCAGGGCGATGGACATACAAAGCATCATCGTCGGCGCCATCCTCACCGACATCATGCGCGCGGTCATGACCGTGATGAAGAATGGGCTTGGCAGAATTTCAGGCTTCCCATGGACGGCTATGGCCGCCCATTTCTTTTGGAGGGATCACCGGTGGACGCAGTCGGCTGTGCCCTCTACATCAGGGCAACACCTCGAAAGGAAAGCCATGGGTCAGCTCAATGCCGGCATCGTGCCGGTCACGCCCTTCCAGCAGAATTGCACCATTCTCTTCGACATGGACGACAAACAAGGTGTCGTCGTCGATCCCGGCGGCGACGTCGACAAGATAGTGGCGGTACTCAAGGACAACGCGATCAGGGCGAAGGCGATCTGGATCACTCACGGCCATATCGATCATGCCGGCGGCGCGATGGATCTGAAGGATGCACTCGGCATCGACATCATCGGCCCGCACGAGGCCGATCGGCCGCTGCTTGCCAATCTCGAGACCCAGGCCAAGCGCTTCGGCCTTACCGATCCGGTGCGCAATTGCATTCCGGACAGTTTTCTCAGCGAAGGCGACACGGTCTCGTTCGGAGAGCATGTGTTCGAGGTGCTGCATTGTCCGGGGCACGCGCCGGGCCATGTCGTCTACTACAACCGCGCGGCCAAATTCGCCCATGTCGGCGACGTGCTGTTTCGCGGCTCGATAGGCCGCACCGATCTGCCGGGCGGCGATCACGCCGCGCTGATCGCCTCGATCAAAGACAAGCTGCTGCCGCTCGGCGACGATATCGGCTTCATCTGCGGTCACGGTCCGGGCGGCCGCTTCGGCGAGGAGCGCCGGACGAATCCCTTCCTGGCCTGATCCTCTGCGCAAAGAAAAAGCGCCGCTGGAGGGCGGCGCTTTTGCCTGGACTGGAAACCGCAAGTCTTAGTTGGCAACACAGAAATGCTGTTCGCCATCGTTGCCCGTGAATGTGCCGGTACGCGAGTTGAAGGTGCGGTAGCGGTCGGAGCAATACTCGTACCATTGGCGGGTCCACGGCTCGGCATAGCGGTCGGCATAGACGACGCGCGGCTGTACATAGTAGCGGCGAACGGGGCGGTCGACATAATAGCCGTCATCATAGGCGGGATCGTAGTATCTCGGCCCAGGGTTGCTGAGAGCACTACCGATCAGGGCGCCCGCCGCCAGGCCGACAACGCCCGCGGCAAGGGCGTCGCCGCCATTGTGATGATGACGACGCCAGCGCCAATCATCAGCATTTGCCGCCGAGAAGGTGGCCAAAGTGGTCGCGGCGACGCCGGCGGTCACAATGGCGGTCTTGAGAATTCGGTCCATTTTCGGTCTCCTTCGCGCCGGCCCGCGTATTTCAGGGGATGCGGGTCGGCTTTAGCAGGGGTTAATAGAAGACCGTGGCTGAACGGAGGCTGAACGGCACTGCGCGAACGATTTCGCGGCTCGACAAAATTCCGAGCTCTGCGGGAGCGCCCCGCCTGCTCAGTCTCCGTCGGATCTGTCTTGAGCCGGCTTAGCCGATAGACAGGTTGACGGCCTTCGGACCCTTGCCTCGCTTGTCGGGCTCGGTGTCGAATGTCACTTTCTGCCCATCCTCAAGACCGGGAAGGCCCGACGCCTGCACGGCCGAAATATGGACGAAGACGTCCTTCGCGCCATCGTCGGGCGTGATGAAGCCGAAGCCCTTGGCATGGTTGAAGAATTTGACGGTGCCGGTCTGCGGCATGGGAAGCTCCTTTGATCCCATCAAGTCAGTCTCGGGCCGGCAAACTGCCCGAGAGGAAATTTGTCCTTTATTTTAGCGCTATCGGCAAGAGAAAGTTTTCGCCTGCCAATACAACTATTTGCCGGACAAAAAAGGGCGCGACGGAACCGTCGCGCCCTTAAAAACTCAAGCTTCCTGCGAAGCCGATTCATGATCCCGCCGCGCCGTTCATCAGCGGAAGGACGGCAGCGTCGCCCGCTCAGGCGGCGCGGAGGTTGACCGCCTTCGGACCCTTGCC
>NZ_RZSF01000249.1:0-10339 GCF_004023325.1 Mesorhizobium sp. M1A.F.Ca.ET.072.01.1.1
GACTGGACCCTGGCTTCGGTCTTCGGCGCGGCGGCGGGCTTCACCGCTGCGGCATCGCTCTGGTCATCACCGCCCTGGTCGGCAGCCTGATCGGTTGCCGGCGTGACGGCGCCTGTCGGCTGGGCATCGCCCTGCCCGGCGGAAGCGACGTGCTGCGGCGCCGGATCGATCGGTTCGGTCGCCGCGACCTGCGGCGCGGGAGCCGGGTCGTCTCGCGGAACCAGCGAGCCGTCAGGCTTCACCATCATGGTCTTCACCTTGCGCGGCGCCACGGCGACGACATCGTTGTTGGTCCCCTTGTCTGCCTCCTGCAGAACCTGGGCGATGCGGTCTTCCGATTTCGGCGCCGGAGCGGCCTGCTGTGGGGTTGCGGGGGCGGCGGCCTGGGCGTCAGCCGGCGCTGGCGCTGCTGCGTCCGGTGCCGGCGCTGCGGCCTCCGGAGCCGGCGCGGCTTCGGCCGGTGGCGGCGCGGCTGCGGCCGGAGCTGCTGTGTCCGGAACCGGCGCTGCCGCGGCCGCATTGCCGGCTGAGTTGGTGCCAGGCGCGGCGTCGGTGTCGTCAGGCGAAAGGTCGACGATCCGGCTCTGCGGGGGTTCCTTCGACGCCACGTCGATAGGTTCCTCGGTGTTGGTCACCAGTTTCTGCTGCGCCGGTTCGGCGGGCTTGGCCGCCCCACCCTTGGCCACGGCGTCATAGACCTTGTTGTCTTGGTTCGGCACCACAGTGCCACCCGGATTTTGCGGCTTGACCTTGATCGGCGAATTGTCCGCCTTCACGATCACGGGCGCTTCGCTGCCGCCCTTGCCGCCAAAGGAGAAGGCGAGAGCGCCGAGACCGCCCGCGACCACAACGGCGCCGACGAGCGCGGCAAGCATCATGCCACGGCTTCGCGGCTTCGCGGCTTCGCGCTCGGCAAAGCCGGGCACAGTCATCGCCTCGTCGAGCTCAGGATCGTAGTCAAGTTCGTCGACGGCGAAGTCGTCCGCCTGCGAGACCGGCCGGCTGCCGGGCAAATCGTCTGCATCGAGTTGGCTTGCAGCTGCGGAATGGGACAGGGTCGCCGGTGCAGCGGCCGTCTCGGCGCGCAACTCGCGGCGGTCGTAGCCGGTCTTGAATCCGGCATTGAGGGAGTCGTCCTCATAGCCCCGGCTCTGCACAGGCGCCTGAGCGATCTCGGTTGCGTTCATCTCGCTAAGCAGGCCGGCAAACTCGGCATCGAGATCGTCATAGGCAGGCGCCGCAGGCTGATCCTCCTCGAAGCTGAGCTCCGGAATGTCGAGGTCGTCGGCCAACGCCACCACGCGCTCCGGCACGTCGACCGTCTCGACATCGGGCATTTCCTCCTGATGGCGAGACTGCGGCGCCGCGGCTGGCTTGGCGTAAGCGGAATAGTCCTTCGCCGGCTCCGCACGATAGGCAGGCGTCGGCATCTGCGGCGCCGGGGCCGGCGTGGCGTAACCGGCATAGTCCTTCGCCGGCTCCGCACGATAGGCAGGCGTCGGCATCTGCGGCGCCGGCTTGGCGTATGCGGAATAATCCTTCACCGGTTCGTAGGCAGGGGCCGCGGTTTGCGGCGCCGTAGCCGCAGGCTGCGTGGCATAAGAGGCGTGCACCGGCGCTGCGACCGGGGTCACGCGGCTCCACGACTTTGGCGGTTCGGCAGGCGCGACCGGCGCGTCCATCTCGATGCCCTTGGCGAAGGCGGCGTCGAAAGCCTCGTCATCGAAATCTATGCTGGGTTCGGCATCGCCTTCGAAGCCCTGCCGGTCGAGTTCGCCGGCGAGCAGCCTATCGAGATCGGCATCGGCGGACTGGGCGGTCTGCGTGCCGTAGGCGGGCTCGTTGCGTGCGTCGAGGTCCCAATCGAGCTCATCGGCCACGCCAGCCTTCTGGTCGGTGTCGCCAGCCGGCTGAACGACCGACCGCGGTTCCGATGCGGCGGCCGGAACAGGAGCAACCGGGACCGGCGCAACCGGAATCGGCCGCGCCGTCATGGCGCCAAGCAGCGCATTGAGTTCGTCTTCCAGGCTGCGCTCGCCTGCGGCCGGCTTAGCCGGCTCGACTGCCGCAACCGGCGGAACCGGTGCCGATACAGAAGGAGCAGGCTCCGCGATTGACGGCTCCGCCGCGGCGACGGGCTCGGCAGCCGGCGCTTCCGGTTCCCCGAACGGCACGTTGTCGAAATTGAGTTCGAAATCGTCTCCGAAGACCTCTTCAGCCGCAGCCTCGTGACCGGCGACCGGTTCAGGATCGACAGCCGGGCCTTCCGGCTCCTCGGCAAGCGCGTCACGGAAGCTGAGCTCGAAATCGTCTTCGAAGACCTGATCGGCTACAGCTCCGTGATCGGGTTGGGGATCGAAGGCGGGCTCGGGATCGGCGGCGAAATGCTCGGCCTCGACAGGCGCCTCGAGGGCCGGCGATGGCTCGTCATCGACCGACAGTTCCTGCTCCAGGATCAGATGCTGCGGCTGATCGATATCCATGGCGATATCAGCCGTCGCCTGCTCAAATTGGGCCTGATCAGATTGGGCCTGATCGAAATGGGCCTGATCAACTGCGGCCCGAACGAATTCGGCCTGATCGGACCCACTCTCGTAGTCTTCAGCGGCGATCGGCTGGTCGACAGCGGCGTGAGCCTCGATCGGCTGCACGTCGGGGCCTTCGGGCTGCTCGATATCACGGTCATCGAAGGCCAACTCGTCCTCGAGCGACATCTGGACCGCAGTGTCGAAATCGGCGTCGAACGCCGTCTCGTCCGCAGGCTCAAGGACAGCAGGCTCGACAGCCGCAGGCTCGGCGGCCGCGGCGGCGCTCTCGTCCGTGTCAGGCTGGTCGTCGATCCAGAAGCCCTCATCCAGCGAGGCCGCCATTTCCTGGTCGACGGAAAGGTCGTCCTGCACGGGCGAGACTTCCAACGAACGCGCGACCGCCTTGTCGAAATCATCGTCGAATGCCGTGTCGGCGGCCGGCTCCGGCGCAGGGGGCGTGGCAACAGCGGGCGTGGCAAAATGGGCGTGATCCGCCGCATCGTCAAAGACGAAATCCCGTTCGAGAGAAGCGGCGAGCTCGTCGTCGCTGAGAGTGGCAGCCCAGTAAGCCGGCGCAGCCTGGGCAGCCTGCTGCGCCACCGGCTCGCTTTCCTCGGCAATGTCGAAGTCGCCCATCAGCTCCTTTTCGAGGTCGATGTCGAAGTCGGCCCCATCGGCAGCCTGGTTCGCGGACGCAGCCTTTGCGGCCGCCGGCGTCTGCGGCCTGACCGGCTGACGCGGATCGAAACCCATGATGCGGGTCAGTTCAGCGAACGGATCGTCGTCGGCGATGTGATTGCTTGCGGCTACTTTCAGCTGGGTTCTGTCTGCCATTATTGTTCCCGAACTCGCACACAGTCGGACGCCATGGACGTCGCGCAGGGTTGGCCCTTACCAGCGCAATGTGGGCAAAAGGTGACAGGCTTTTTAGTCAAACCTAACGCATTTCGGTAGGCGCATCAGCTCCTATCAGCGTCAGGCCGGAGGTCAAAACATCCGAAACAGCCTGCACCAGCCCCAGTCTGGCATACGTCAATTGTGGGTCGTTAACCTTAACAAAACGTAAGTCTGGGTTGTCGGTGCCCCGATTCCAGTGTGCGTGGAAGCTCGACGCCAGATCGTAGAGGTAGAATGCCAGCCGGTGCGGCTCCAGCGCAAGCGCCGCGGATTCGATTAGCCGTGGATATTCAGCGAGTTTCCGGATCAGGCCGATTTCGCCCTCGTCCGTCAGCGACGCAACCGAGGCCACAAGCCGGTCGCGGTCGAAATTCGCTTCGCCCAATTGCTCGCTCGCCTGCCGGAACACCGAGTGGCAGCGCGCCGAAGCGTATTGCACGTAGAACACCGGATTGTCCTTGGACTGCTCGGTGACCTTGGCGAAGTCGAAATCGAGCGGCGCATCATTCTTGCGGTAGAGCATCATGAAGCGGATCGGGTCGCGGCCGACCTCCTCCACCACGTCGCGCAGCGTGACGAAATCCCCTGACCGCTTCGACATGCGGACCGGCTCGCCGTCGCGGAACAGCTTCACCAGTTGGCAGAGCAGGACCGTGAGCTTGACCGTGTCGCCGGCGACCGCTCGAGCCAGCGCTTCGAGCCGCTTGACGTAACCGCCATGGTCGGCGCCGAGCACATAGATGAGATCGACGAAGCCGCGCTCGACCTTGTCCTTGAGATAGGCGACGTCCGCGGCGAAATAGGTGAAAGAGCCGTCCGACTTCACCAGCGCCCGGTCCATGTCGTCGCCGACCGCGGTCGACCGGAACAGCGTCTGCTCGCGGTCTTCCCAGTCGTCCGGCTTCTCGCCTTTCGGCGGCGGCAGCTTGCCTTTGTAGATATGACCCTTCAGCGTCAGGTCGGCGATTGCGGCGCGGATCTTCTTGGCGTTGTCGGCATGCAGCGTGCGTTCGGAGAAGAACACGTCATGATGAACATTGAGCAGCGCCAGATCCTCGCGGATCATCGCCATCATCGCGTCGACCGTGCGATCCTTGACGATCGCCAGCGCTTCGTCTTCCGGCATCTCCAGCAGGCCGAGGCCGAACTGTTCGGCCAGCGCCTGCCCGACGGGTATCAGATAGTCGCCTGGATAAAGGCCTGGCGGAATCTCGCCGACGGCTTCGCCGAGCGCCTCGCGATAGCGCAGCATGGTCGAGCGTCCAAGCACGTCGATCTGCGAGCCGGCATCGTTGATGACATATTCCTTGGTCACGTCGTAGCCGGCGAAGGCCATCAGGTTGGCTAAAGTGTCGCCGACGACGGCGCCCCGGCAATGGCCGACATGCATCGGGCCGGTCGGATTGGCCGAGACATACTCGACGTTGGCCTTGCGGCCGCCGCCGATCTTGGAGCGGCCATAGTTGCGGCCCTCGCCGAGCAGCACTGCCAAATGCGCCTGCCAGAAGCCGTCCTTCAGCCGGAGATTGACGAAGCCCGGGCCGGCAACTTCGGCCGAAGCGATGTCGGCATCGCTGCGCAGCGCTGCGGTCAGCTGCTCGGCCAGCGCGCGCGGGTTCTGGCCGGTGGGCTTTGCCAGCACCATCGCCGCATTGGTGGCAAGGTCGCCATGACTGGCGTCGCGCGGCGGCTCGACCGCGATGCGCGACAGATCCAGCGCTCCGCCATCCTTGTCCTTCAGATCAAGGGCTTCGACGGCTTTTGCGATCCGCGCGTTGAAATCGGCGAAGATATTCATCGGGTATGCTCTGGGCTTTAAGAGGGACCGGCTGCTTGGCCGACAAAATCGTGGCTCGCCCTAGCCCAAATCCGGCGTATGGTCAAACAATCGCCTGTGCTCCTTGAGCGCATAGGTATCGGTCATTCCGGCCAGGAAATCGGCGACGCTGCGCGCCTTGATGCGATCCTGCGCCCTGTCGAGCCCTTCGCGCCAGCCGTCCGGCATGGCGCGCGGGTCGGCGAAATAGACATCGAACAGGTCGCGGACGATCTGCTCGGCGTCGGCCCGCACGCGCATCACTTCGGCATGCCGGTAGAGATGCTTGTAAAGAAAGGCCTTCAGCTCCTTTTCGGCTGCCGCCATCTCGGCCGAGAAGGTGACCATCGTCTCACCCGCGGCCCTCACCGCATCGGCGCTGTCCGGCTTGAGGCGCTCGATATTGTCGGCAGCGGCAGCAATGACATCCTCCACCATCAGCGTGATCTGCCGCCGCATCAGCTCGTGGCCGGTGCGAACGTCATCGAGTTGCGGATAGCGGGCGCGCACGCGCTTCAGGATCGAGCCCGGCAGGCCGACGTCTTCCAGCATGTCCAGCGTCAGCAAGCCGGCGCGCAGGCCGTCGTCGATGTCATGCGTGTTATAGGCGATATCGTCGGCGATCGCGGCACACTGCGCCTCGATGCCGGCGAAGCGGTCGAGCTCGAGGTCGTGCAGTGCGGAATAGTCGCGGATCGCCTGCGGCACGGCGCCCTTGAGCCCCTTCCCGCTTGCATTGGTAAGCGGCCCGTTATGCTTGACCAGCCCTTCCAGCGTCTCCCAGCTGAGGTTCAACCCGTCGAACTCGGCGTAGCGCCGCTCGAGCCGGGTGACGACGCGCAGCGACTGCGCGTTGTGATCGAAGCCGCCCCAGCCGGCCATCTTTTCGTTCAGCGCCTCCTCGCCGGTATGGCCGAAAGGCGTGTGACCGAAATCGTGCACCAAGGCCACTGCCTCCGCCAGATCCTCGTCGACGCGCAGCGCGCGTGCCAGGGCGCGGGCAATCTGCGCCACCTCGATCGAATGCGTCAGCCTTGTGCGGTAGTGATCGCCCTCATGCGCAACGAACACCTGCGTCTTGTGCTTCAGCCGGCGGAAGGCGGTGGAATGGATGATGCGGTCGCGGTCACGCTGGAATGGCGTGCGGGTCGGGCTTTCCGGCTCATCGAACAGGCGGCCGCGCGAGCGCGCCGGATCGCTCGCGTAAACGGCGCGCGGCCGGTAGCCGAAACCGATATCGCCGAGAGCACCCTTGCCCATTCGCCCACCAGTTGACTTGCCCCCCTCAGCTTCATACCTATCATGGGAAACCGAAAGCAAGGTGACGCCGATGGGCGCGGATGCCAAGACTGCCATGAAGGTCGAGATGACCGAAGCGGCCGCGAAGCGGATCGCCAGGATTCTGGCCGGCGAGCCGGGCAAGAATGCCTTGCGCGTTTCCGTCGAAGGCGGCGGCTGCTCCGGCTTCTCCTACAAGTTCGATCTCGTCGACAGTCGCAACGACGACGACGTGGCCATCGAGAAGGATGGCGCCACGATCCTCATCGACGACCTCTCGCTGGTCTATATGGGCGGCTCGGTGATCGATTTCGTCGATGACCTTATGGGTCAGTCTTTCCAGATTCGAAACCCGAACGCTGTCGCCTCCTGTGGCTGCGGCACCAGCTTCTCCGTCTAGCGGGCCGCCATGCCCACGATAGGCGCGGTCCGTCAGGTCGCGCTGTCGGCCGGGCGCGATCTCGATAGAACGCTGGCTTTCTGGCACGATGTGCTCGGCATGAGCGTGCATGCGCGCTACGATCCGCCGGGCATCGCCTTCATCATCGCGGGCGGCGTGCGGCTGTTCTTTGGCGACGGCGTGCCCCCTGGCACCGTCTATCTCGATATCGCCGGCCTCGAGGCCTTCCATGCCGAGGCGAAAGCCGCCGGTGTTCCTTTCACCGCGTCGCCGGCGCTGGTCCATCGCGACACCGAGGGCCGGTTCGGTCCGGCGGGGGAAAGCGAATGGATGGCCTTTCTAAAGGATCCGGCAGGCAATACGATCGGCCTCGTCGAGCGCCTTGCGCCGGAAGAACATTGAGGTCCGCATGAAGATCGTCACCTGGAACATCAACGGCGTTCGCGCCCGCATCGGCAACCTCACCCACTGGCTGACCGAGAGCGCGCCGGACATCGTGTGCCTGCAGGA
This sequence comes from Mesorhizobium sp. M1A.F.Ca.ET.072.01.1.1, assembly GCF_004023325.1. Lineage (NCBI taxonomy): Bacteria > Pseudomonadati > Pseudomonadota > Alphaproteobacteria > Hyphomicrobiales > Phyllobacteriaceae > Mesorhizobium > Mesorhizobium sp. M1A.F.Ca.ET.072.01.1.1. The sequence goes on from NZ_RZSF01000249.1 coordinate 7,430, forward strand.
GATCAAGACCGTCGACGACCAGTTCCCGCGGGCCGAGATCGAGGCGCTGGGCTATAATGTCGAGACCAACGGCCAAAAGAGCTTCAACGGCGTCGCTCTCCTGTCGAAGCTGCCCTTCGACGAGGTCAATCGCGGTTTGCCTGGCGACGATGCCGACGACCACGCGCGCTTCATCGAAGGCGTCTTCTCGACCGATAAGGGCGCGCTGCGGGTCGCCTCCCTCTATCTGCCGAACGGCAACCCAGTCGATGACGAGCGGAAGTTTTCCTACAAGCTGTCATGGATGGCCAGGCTAGAGCGCTGGGCGGAAGAGCGGCTGAGGCTCGAGGAAGCGCTGGTGCTGGCCGGGGACTATAACGTCATCCCCGAGCCCGCCGACGCCAGGTTCCCCGAAAACTGGCGCAGTGACGCACTATTCCAGCCGCAGACACGGCAGGCCTTCCGCCGCCTGAAGAATCTCGGTTTCACGGAGGCCGTGCGCGCCGTGACCGATTCGCCGGATGTCTATACTTTCTGGGACTATCAGGCCGGCGCCTGGCAGAAGAACAACGGCATCCGCATCGATCATCTGTTGCTGTCTCCCGAAGCCGCTAACCGCTTCTCGTCGGCCTCGGTTGAAAAGCACGTCCGCGCCTGGGAAAAACCTTCCGACCACGTGCCAGTGGCCATCGATCTGCGCTTGCAGCCGGTCTGAAGGCGCTGCTTGCGGACTCTTGCCGAACCCTGATGTCGCCACAAATCGTGTGTCTGATGCGGGATTGTTGCGGGGTTCGATGGCGATCCGATTTGTTCTTTGCCCGGTCGGCCTTGCGCTGGCATTTGCCGCGCCGGCGCTCGCGGCCCCGGAGTGTCTTGCCAACGGCAAATCGTTCAAGCTCGGTGAGACGGCCTGCCTGACCATTGCCGGCGAAAGTCACCTCGCCCGCTGCGACATGGTTCTCAACAACACGTCCTGGACGAAGGTCCAGGACGACTGCCCCGGCGAGAATCAGGCGCCGAAACTGCACCCGACCTCGATCACGGCGCCGACGGAACCTACCGAAAATTGAAGCCGAAGCTGCGGCCTACTGGTCGCCGTTGTTGCCCTTGGTCAGGATGTCGTCGGCGAGCGAAATCGCCGTGCGACGGTCGGCTTCGCCAGCCGCGGCGAAGGCCTCTTCCTGCATGCTACGGATCCAGGGCTGATCCGCCGGCGGGGCACGCTCCAAGGCAGCCGTCATCATCGCCAGGCCGCGCACGATCTTGCCGCTCTGGAACAACAGATTGCCGAGCGTCGCCTGCGCGCCGGCATGGCCTTTTTCGGCCGCGAGCTGCAGCCAGCGCCCGGCCTGCTTGACGCTGGCCTTCACGCCGCCCTCGCCTTTCAGGAACATCTGACCGATCTCGAACTGCGCGTTCGGGTTGCGGTAGTTGGCGGCGGCGCGCATGTAGTATTCCTGCGCCGCAACCTCGTTCTCCTCGACCGGGCTGCCGGGGATACCTTTGCGCAGATAGTCGCCGAGCGCGACAAGCGCGTCGGAGACATAGCTTTCCTCGGGCGAGCCGGGCTCGACATCCTGATCGACGATCTCGGAGAAGAACTTGAAGGCCGCATAGTCGTCGCGGGCCACGCCGTCGCCCTGGGCATACATGCGCGCAAGCTTCCAGGTGGCGCCGATCTGGCCGTTCTCGGCGGCATATTTATAGGCCTCGACCGCTTGGTCCTTGTGGCCGTTCTTGTAGGCGGAGAAGCCGAACTGGAACACCGCCCACGGGCTCGACTGCGGCTTGACCCCGGTCTTGTCGTCGAACACCTTGTCGTCGAAGGCCATGACCTGCCCGACGGCGCCCAAGGTCGCCACCGCGACCAGTGCCGGCAAGACAAATGACCTCAACACCTCAAATGTCCGCATAGCAGTGTGTTTCTTTTGCGCCGCCCGGATGGGTGACCGCACCGTCACGGGCCGACCCTACGGTCTGCGCATATTTCCAGATCGCGCCGGACTGATAGTCGGTCTTGCGCGCCTTCCATTTCTTGGCCCGGGCCCCCAGTTCGGCATCCGACAGCGCCACCTCGATCGTGCCATTCACGGCATCGATAGAGATCACGTCGCCATTCTTGATGAGCCCGATCGGCCCGCCGACCGCCGCCTCCGGCCCGACATGGCCGATGCAGAAACCACGTGTAGCACCGGAAAAACGCCCGTCGGTGATCAGCGCCACTTTGCCGCCCATGCCCTGGCCGTAGAGCGCTGCCGTCGTCGACAGCATCTCGCGCATGCCCGGACCGCCGCGCGGCCCCTCGTAGCGGATGACGAGGACCTCGCCCTCCCGGTAATTGCGCTGCGTGACCGCTTCGAAGCACTCCTCTTCCGAATCGAAGCAGCGCGCCGGGCCTGAGAATTTCAGCTCCGACATGCCGGCGATCTTCACGATCGCGCCTTCGGGGGCGAGGTTGCCCTTCAAGCCCACAACGCCGCCTGTCTTGGTGATTGGCCGATTGGCGGGACGCACAACATCCTGGCTCTCATTCCAGGCAACGTGCTCCATGTTTTCGGCCAAAGTGCGGCCAGTGACCGTCATGCAGTCGCCATGCAGATAGCCGTGGTCGAGCAGCGTCTTCATCAAGAGCGGAATGCCGCCGGCCTCGAACATGTCCTTGGCGACATATTTGCCGCCGGGCTTGAGGTCGGCGATGTAAGGCGTCTTTTCGAAGATCGCCGCCACGTCGAAGAGGTCGAACTTGAGACCCGCCTCATGCGCGATCGCCGGCAGATGCAGTGCCGCGTTGGTCGAGCCGCCGGTGGCCGACACGACCGTCGCGGCATTCTCCAAAGCCTTGCGGGTTACGATGTCGCGCGGCCGGATGTTTTTCGCGATCAGCTCCATGACCTTTTCGCCGGAGGCGAAATTGAACCGGTCGCGCGACAT